>JBAYFW010000043.1:0-8781 GCA_041667005.1 Minisyncoccota bacterium
CTTTAAGGCGCCTTGCATCATCATTTCAGTTAAAGTTAATGTGGAGTAATGAAAAGTAAACTTATAGCTAACGGCAATATCACAAACGTGAAAACGGCGAAAAACATGAGTTTTATAAGATATTTATAAGACAATAGGAAAGTTGGGAATAGTTGATCTGATGCGAATAAATTCATGGTAGAAAAAAACAAAAAAAGATCTTATGAAGAATATAAAAAAATCTGATTATAGTTATCATAGGTGGATTTGGTTTGCATATAGTTATCTAACTTTGGTAAAGATAGGATTAGAAAAAATGCAAATAGAAATTGACGATCCTAGCAATATTAATAATATTGAAAACTATTTTGCTTTTCGCAAAAAATATTTATTTATTCCAATTATCTATAATTTAAAACACTCTCTTGAAATTATATTGAAGGGTTTACATATTCAAGCTAATAATGATTATATTCAAACACATGACATTATGATTAATAAAAAAGCTTTGAAATTAATTGTTAGTAGATCTAGTGACAAAAACACATTGAATGATTTGGATAAAATTGTTGATAAATATTATAAAATTGAGTTTTTCAACGGTAATTTGAATAAAAAAATAAAAATTTCAGATAAATCAAACGATATGTTTCGTTTTCCTGAAAATTCGGCTTCTTGTTTTCTTGATTCAGAATGTTTCGGGACTTTTAATAAAGTTGAGATAAATTCTTTTATTAAGGAATTAAAAGAAGATGCGAATTCACTTTCGAAATTACTAATGACTCTTAAAAATGATGTCGGTAGTTCAAAAATGTAATATAAACATCAACACTTTGCCTGCTATTTTTGAAATGTATAAAATTTGGCGATAATTTGGCGAAAAATATACAGAAAAAATTATGAAGAAACAATCAAAAAACAACCAAATAATCATTTATCAATCCAAGGACGGTCTTACAAAGATCGATGTCCAAATAGATGGCGATACAATATGGGCTTCTCAAGCGCAGATCGCCGAATTGTTTGGCGTAACTTCGCAAAACATCACAATCCACTTGAAAAATATCTTTTCAGACGGAGAGTTAGATGAAGATCGAACTTGTAAGGAATCCTTACAAGTTCAAAATGAGGGCAACCGTGAAGTGCTACGAAAGACGAAAATGTACAATTTGGATGCGGTAATCTCAGTTGGCTATCGCGTCAATTCAAACATTGCAACGCAGTTCCGCATTTGGGCTACTGCCCGGCTTCGTGAATACCTGGTCCAAGGATTCACCATGAATGACGAATTTTTGAAAAACAACGGCGGTGGGATATATTGGAAGAAGCTCTTGTCCCGCATCCGCGATATTCGATCCAGCGAAAAGGTGTTGTATAGACAGGTCTTGGATCTTTATGCCACAAGCGCCGATTATGATCCAAAATCTCTGCATTCAATTGAATTTTTCAAGATTGTGCAAAACAAATTACACTACGCCGTGCATAAACAGACGGCGTCGGAAGTTATTTACAACCGCGCGGACAGCGATAAAGAGTTCATGGGTTTGACAGTTTTTGAGGGGGATTTACCGGTGTTGGAAGAGGTGAGAATCGCCAAAAATTATTTGTCCGTTGAAGAATTGGAAAAATTAAACCGACTCGTTTCGGCGTATTTCGAATTGTTCGAATTGCGCGCTATGAATAAGCAAGTGACGCATATGAAAGATCATATTACATCTTTAGATAAATTACTTGCCGATTACGGCCAGGGGATTCTGGTCGATGCTGGAAAGATAACTCATAAAGAGGCGATAAAAAAAGCGGAAGAAGAATACAGAAAATTCCAGGCTAAAGCGCTTTCTCCTGTCGAGAAAGCCTATCTGGAGAACATCAGATCATTGGAGAGAAAGATTGTAAAAAAGATAAAAAATGTCAAATAATAAAAAATTTCGACATCATAAAAACAATTTCGTAGGTATTCCGTTTAATTTCGATGAGTCGACTGAAAAGATTATTAGCGCTGAAGAGATCAGATCAGAACCACCTCAATCTCCTAACTTCAGTTTTTGATTTGAGAGCTCTCTGAAAAAGACGATTGTTTTCTCCTTGGCGGTCTTCTTCAGTCCAGAGGCCGTCAGTAATTGATTTATCTGCAGGCTTGATCTCAATGGAACCTTGGCGGACACTGCTGCCGTAGAGGCCGTCTTCGGGATAGGAGACGGCGTGAGCGTAATTGATCTTCATTTGTCCGTTTTCTTTTGGATTGACGCTTACGATAACCAGAACATGATTGCGCTCGCTTTCGGCCGAGTCGTTTTCCATTGTTATGATATCTCCGGGCTCGATTTCATTCAAAGCAACTAGTCTGCTATTCTCTTCGGAAGCGAAAGTGATGACATCGCAATTTTCGGCCGGGCGGAAGGAACAAATAATCTTGCCGAGCAGTCCTTGGCAGCGAACAAAGGAGAGGTTTTTGCTAATGTCACCAAAGCCGCGCTTCCGGCTTTCGGCGTTGAGGACATGATAGGCGAATCCCGAACATTCGATGCCGAGATTGTTGTCGACTAAGATTTTCTTCAGAGTCGTTCCGTCCAGTTCTTTTATATTAATTTTTCCTTTGATGAGAAGGATATTTAATTCGTCCCGAATATCTTCGGGGCTGCCTTTGCCGATATAAGCGCGGAGGGCGATCCGTGCCTTGGTTGTCCGATTATTGAAATAGGGGATAGAACATTCATTAGGACTCGCTGGGCTGCCGTCCGGCAGAAGCGAAGTCTCCGCTCGGAAGTGGAGGTACTGGTCAATGACTGCCAAGGCTTCGTTGGAAAGGGTTTGGGGTAGCATTTTTGTAAAAAACAAAAAGAAACAATATGTGTCCAATTTGACTTATCAAACCTGAAGATTGCAGCGGGAAGTTTTGATAATCTCGGCGATTTCGCGGCCTTTGGCATTCAGGATACCATGTCCCTCCATTATACTCTCTTTGCTCTGAATGCGGATAAGGTCGGCATTCTCAGTAGTGTTTTCGTAGCTTACGACTTCGTAACCGGCTAATTCGAGAGAGCCGGCCACATCGTCGAATATACTTTGGATATTTTTAGTGGCCCTCTGGACGATCTGGGCGCCGTCTTCGATAGCCACCAGATCTTGGTCGATGGGAAGGCCAAGAAGGGCTCGGAGGTGGGCTTCGAAAGTCGTTAAGCCGATCGGCCGTCCGCGGCGGACTTTGTCCTGAAGAGTTGATTCGAAAGTCGTTGAAGCCGGCTGGCGGGCATTAACTTCTATGAGGTAAATTTTATTCGTTTTTTCTTCGCGGATCAGGTCGACGCCGAAGAGACCGCGCCAGCCGTCGGTCCGAAGCTTGTTGCCTATCTCTTCTACAATCTTGCTTATAGTTTGGAGATTTTCTGCCGTTAAAAGTTTCTTGGCCAAGCCCCAATCATTGCCGATCGTGCTGAATTCGTTGTCGGTGAAGGGTGGCAAACCGGTAATCTGGTAACTGATGTTACCCATCATGATTTTCTCGGCAGCCACGATGGCGTTTACGGTGAAAGACGGTCCGGCAATGAAAGTTGAAAGCCGGGCCATTCTTTCCGGGAATTTCTCTTGAATAGCCGTTAAGTCTTCGCGATTTCTGACAAGGAGAGTGCCGTCGCCGGTATGTCCATGGGCCCACTGGATGATGAAAGGATCATTTTTCCAGACAATCTGTTTGGACACTTTGGCCGCATGAGAAGGTAGGTATTTCGTGCCGATCTCTCCCAGCCAGCGGATCTGGGAAAGCTTATTTTCGACCCTTTCAGCCAAATTGGATGGTGGATTCAAAACTTTCCAATTATTGGCCTTGATAACCGATTCGACCCGCAAAGTGTTTTTGAAAACTAGAATGAAAGGCTCATCGGAAGTTTGGTCAGCAGAATCGGCAACTTTCGTCTTCAGATCGCTGATAATTTTCTTGGTTATTTCGTGACCCAAAAGTTCGGTTGTGCCGAAAATCTCGCCATTAGGATTCTCGATGAGAATGACTGAGTCGGGATATTGCTTGTGGATTCTTTGGCTATAAGGAGTCTTATTGGAGACAATCAGGTAATTCTCAGCCGGCGTCAAACCCAAAGCTCTCTCGATATCGCGGCTGACATAGACTATCTTCTTGTTAGCGGGGATCATGGCTCATAGTGTAGATGGAGAGAGGGAAGTTCGCAAATATGACAAACTCCCGTCTTTGTGGTACGGTATCTCCATGTCTACTCTCTATATTGTCGCTTCTCCCATCGGTCATCTTGAAGATATCACTCTTCGGGCTTTGAGCATTCTCAAGTCTGTCGATCTTATCCTGTGCGAAGATACGCGTCTGACCAAGCGTTTGCTCGATCATTACGAGATCAGAGCTCGGACCTTGTCCTACCATGCCCAGAGTCAGGATTCCAAAACAGTTCAAATCGTTTCCTTACTAAAAGAAGGGAAGAATTTGGCTCTGGTTTCCGATGCTGGTACGCCGGGGATTTCTGATCCGGGAGCGGAACTGGTAGGGAAGATTCGATTCGAATTAGCCGAGGAAATTAAAAGCGGCATTTTGAAGATCAAAGCTATCCCCGGTCCTTCGGCTCTTCTAGCGGCTTTATCAATTGCCGGTGTTCCTTGTGCGGACTTCACTTTCCTAGGATTCTTGCCTCATAAGAAAGGTCGCCAGACTCTCTTTGCCGAAATTGCGGCCTCAGAAAGAACGATGGTCTTTTATGAATCACCTCATCGGATAATGAAAACTTTGGAAGCTTTGACTGATTTACGGATGTCGGACATCCGGATGAAAAAAGTAACGATCTGCCGTGAGCTGACCAAAATTTACGAAGAAGTCGTTCAAGGTTCCGCGGCTGAGGTTAAGAAGTATTTTGATGACCATCCTGATAAAGTTAGGGGAGAGTTCGTGGTCATCGTCTCCAATATAAAAGGGTAACCGCGCAGTTGGGTGCGCGGTAACTTCGTCAAATGCCGAGGAGCCTTCTTAGGGCGGTGATGTCTTTTTTTCGCTTTGTAAGCGACAGTATACCGTCTTTGAACGACAAGAATACTGATTCCTTCGTACGCATGAAAACAAGAGGCGAGACCAGTATGAACGGCGGGGCTTTCTCTTGTCGGTTAATCGCTCTGTCACCTTCAGAAATTAGTATCCCGTTATTGATGAATGACCGCGGCTCAAACTCAACAAGCGGCTGCACTCGCAATGCGCAGATTCTCTTTAGGCTATCAATGTTTGCTGAATGAAGGATTCCGGCGAAATGTCGCCTGTTCTTGTAAATCCGTACACCCACTTCACTCGAATGGATGTACGAATCGAGCAAGCTCTGCTCAAGTAAATGTGCATCCATAACGATCCTTTCTGGCATAATCCTATCACCATAGGCTATAATGGCAAAGTCATGTCCAGACGCCAGACGATTATAATTTTCGGAATCTTGGTGATAGTTCTGCCTTTCTTGGGCTTTCCGTCCAACTGGCAGAGAAGTTTGAATGTCACTTTTGGTGCCATTATTTTGGTGACGGCAATTTTCATGAATAGATCAGGCCGAAACGGACGCTCTGATGAGGCAGACAGTGGCAAGGCCGAGAGCGAAACCTTTGTTGAACATAAAGCCGGTTCTCCGGATGGAATCATTAATAAGACGAGTCTATAGAAGCAAGATGAGTATCCGGACAAAGCAATTGAAAAACGGGGCGATGATTGTCGCTTTAAGTCTTATTATTGTACTGATTGGCTATTTTATAATTTCCTATCTCTGGCCGAGCGATAAAGTTGATTATGCGCCGGCGGTCTTTAACTCGTCGGAAATAAGCCCGGCTGCTGTGGGGAGCCTTGATCTGGCTTCATCGACACGGATTGTTGTTAGTCATGTTGAGACGCCGGACCCGTTGAAGGCCGTCTATATGACCAGCTGGGCGGCCGGTAATGACCGCTTCCGCAAGGAACTTTTCGACCTGGTCGATAATACCGAGATCAATGCCGTTGTTATTGATGTGAAAGATTATAGCGGCAAGGTCAGTTTCCCGGTTGAGGATCCGTATTTGAAAGAATTCAAGTCTTCGGAAAAAAGAATTCCTGATATCAAGGAATTGATCGCCAAACTTCATGCCAAAGGAGTTTATGTGATCGGCCGTATTTCAGCTTTCCAAGATTCATACCTCGTCAAAGATCACCCGGAGTGGGCGGTCAAGACCAAAGAGGGCGGGGTCTGGCAAGATCATAAAGCGGTCAAATGGTTGGATCCGGGAGCCAAGCCGGTCTGGGATTATTTGGTGGCGATCGGCAGGCAGTCGTATGCCTACGGCTTCGACGAATTGAATTTCGACTACATTCGCTATCCCTCGGACGGTGATATGCAAAATATCGCCTATTCCTGGAGCGACGGTCTAACTCGTCAAGAAGTAATGCGCTCTTTTTTCCTCTATCTGCGTGAGCAATTCAGTGGAACGGAAATCCCGCTCTCGGTTGATCTTTTCGGTTTAACGACCAGTGCCGAAGGGGATCTGGGTATTGGTCAGAATCTCGACGACGCTCTGACCTATTTCGACTATGTTTCGCCCATGATCTATCCTTCCCATTTTGCCCGTGGCTTTATCGGTTATGCCAAGCCGGCCGAGCATCCTTATGAAGTTATCAAGTACGCTCTCGACCATGCTTCGGCTCGGGCCCTGGCGGCCTCAACGACACCTTCCAAGATCCGCCCTTGGCTCCAAGCTTTCGATTTGGGCGCAATCTATACTCCGGCCATGGTCCGCTCGCAGATCCAAGCGACCAACGACGCCGGTCTTAATAGCTGGCTTCTCTGGAACGCCGGCAGTGTCTATGATAAAGCGGCTCTGGTGCCAAAGGGGGAGGAGGTAGCAAGTAGTACGGGGAGGTAGGAAATGAGCAGTTTACAATGATAAGTTTACAGTGACGATTAGTAGCTCTACTTCCTAAAGCCCTTGCTTGTTTATTTGCTATAATCATGGTAACGTTTAATACCGGAGACCAACTATATCCTTCTGTGACGATTTGGAGCGTCATACAAAAGATGGGTGAGGTTGGTTGAAATGGTACTGAATTGACACTTATGAGATTGAAAGAAGGCGGGCCGAGAGTCTGGTTTCAAGACGGTCGGGCTGTTGCAGTTACGAGGGCCGAGTCAAAAAGACTTATGGCAATCATCAATCGTCGCGGAAAGAAGTTCGCGGATAACCGCGACTTTGAAAGCTGTGTTCTTACAGAAGCGCCAGACATTTACCGTCGAGTGACGAGATCACAGCCAAAGCTCGAAAATACTGATCGCAGCCGTCGGGAAAGAGCCAAGAAGAAACCAGCAGTCGCCCAACAGGGATAAGCTCTGTCGTCTATCCCTATTTTCTATTTGTCAAATTACCCCACCTCTAGAGGTGGGGATGTCTTTTTATAGTTGATATTCAAAGCAATTTTTTCCACTTTACTTCCTAAAGCTCTTGCTTGTTTATTTGCCATAATCATGGTAGCGTTTAATACCGGAGACCAACTAATCCTTTTGTGACGGTGGAGCGTCATGAAAAGAAAGGTGAGAGTTGGTTGAAAAAGTCCTGTCAAATACTAGCTATGAGAAATAGTAAGTCACGAGGTCAAAGCCTACCAAATGCTGGTGGGGCTAGGAATCAACCGGTCCGGCCAGTCACAGGTGACAATTGCGAACCCCCGGCCGATATTGGTCTCGAAATACCGGAGCATGACAGAGGTCGCCTCTGGCAAAGTGCATGCCGGTCCGAGAGCCGGGCGGTATACAGTGGTGCTTTTGCGAAGGCTAACCTTGTCTTCCAAAAACCAGATGGTCATCCGCAGACGATCGATTGCACTGTCGACGGCTTGGTTGACGGTCCAGCCGACGTTAAAACCGTCAGGAAAGCCTTGTTTGTGGTCGCGGTTACGCAGTACAAGGCATGCCTCGCCGATTCCTCCTCTTTGGCCACCCAGACGGTACCGACCTGCGAAGCAAGAGCCTAGTCTCTTCGCTGTACCGCAATCAAAGAACCTCTCGCCCTTTTGGGGAGAGGTCTTCTTTTTTATGCTATAATTTTGAAAGCTATGGAAGAGAATGCAATCACCTATTTCGGCGAGACGGACGCTCGCAATAAGAAGGTCAAATTTGGCATTAAAGCCAAGGACCGGACTCGCCATGTCTATGTCATCGGAAAGACCGGCATGGGCAAGTCTACTCTCCTTGAGAATATGGCCGTCCAGGATATCCAAAGCGGGGAAGGGATGTGCTTCATCGATCCCCACGGCAAGACCGCCGATCTCCTTCTTGAATATGTCCCTAAAGAGCGAATCCGCGATGTTATCCTGATCGCCCCTTTCGATGTTGAATTTCCTATTTCTTTCAATGTTTTGGAAAGCGTCGATCCGGCCAAACGCCATCTCGTCGTCTCCGGCCTGATGAGCACCTTCAAGAAGATCTGGGAGGATGCCTGGTCGGCCCGAATGGAATATATTCTGACTAACACGCTCCTAGCTTTGCTCGAAGCCCCCAACTCGACCTTGCTCGGCGTTAACCGGATGCTTTCTGACAAAGAATACCGGAAAGAGATCGTTTCTCACGTCCAAGATCCTTCAGTCAAAGCTTTCTGGGTCAAAGAGTTCGCCAACTATACCGAGAGGATGGCCGCCGAAGCCGTTCCGGCTATCCAGAACAAAGTCGGTCAATTCACCGCCAACCCTCTCATTCGGAATATGATCGGTCAACCCCAGTCTTCCTTCGATTTCCGTGAGGCCATGGACCGGAAGAAAATCATCATCATCAACCTTTCCAAAGGGCGGATCGGTGA
>JBAYFW010000044.1:0-8410 GCA_041667005.1 Minisyncoccota bacterium
CGCCCGACCTGCCACCTTCCACGTGGCGGCGAAAACTAGCGGCATCCTCGTCGCTGGTTTAGCTATTGCGGCGAGGATGAACGCGTGTCCGGAAAACCTAATATTTGTCCGCTTTCGCCCCTCCTTATTCTGATGCTATAATAATATGCAATAACACAATAATCATATGAAAAAAACACGCGTCGCTATCAACGGTTTTGGACGGATTGGTCGGGCCTTTCTCAAAGTTTCAATGAAGAGGAAAGAGTTGGAAGTGGTGGCGGTCAACGACTTGGGCGACATCAAGAATTTCGCTTATCTTCTCAAATATGACACCGCTTATGGCGTCAGCGATTTCGATGTAATTGTTGATGAAAAAACAAATTCTCTCATTGTTGCCGGCAAGTTCGTCAAATTCATTAGCGAGAAAGATCCGACCAAACTGCCTTGGAAAGATTTGAATATTGACATCGTCGTAGAGTCAACCGGTCTCTTTACGAGCGGCGAAAAGTCCCAGGCGCACATCGTAGCCGGTGCCAAGCGGGTCGTCATTTCCGCTCCTACCAAGGACGCGCCCGATGCTACGGTCAAGGGCGAGACGGTTCTCATGGCCATGAATGAAGAGAAGATCGCCTCTTGTTCCATCACCTCCAACGCTTCCTGCACCACCAATGCCGGTAGTCCGCTCATCGCCATTCTTGATGAGGCTCTGGGCGTGGAAAAAGCTTTGCTCAATACCGTCCATGCCTATACCGCCAGCCAAGCCCTCGTTGACGGTCCTTCCAAAAAAGATTTTCGAGATGGCAGGGCGGCCGCTCAGAACCTGGTCCCCTCCTCGACCGGCGCGGCCGTGGCTATCACCAAGATCATGCCCCACCTTATTGGCAAATTTGACGGCATTTCCATCCGCGTGCCGGTCGTTACCGGCTCCATCGTCGATATTACCTTTATTTCCAAGAAGGATACTACCGCGGAAGAGGTCAATTCCATTCTCAAAAAGGCCGCTTCCGAACCTCGTTGGAAGGGTATTTTTACGGTCACCGAGGAAGATCTGGTTTCCCATGATATCATCGGCAATCCTCATGCCTCCATTGCCGATCTGGCTTTTACTAGAGTTGCGGGTGGTAACTTGGTCAAAGTGCTGGCTTGGTATGACAATGAAATGGGGTATACCTACACTTTAGTTGAGCATGTGATCAAAGCGGGGAGACTCGTATAAATCTATGGAAAATTCCATTAAGTTTAGGGGATACTGCGCAACAAATTGGGTCAGCGCACTTGTTGGATCACTACCTATTCACGAGGTGGTAATTACTGGCGACATGATAGTGATTACTCGTAGAAATGATTCGTACAGATTTCAAAAATCTGAAATCAAAATTAGAAGTCTAGATGCTTTCATGGTCTTTGGAGTAGGGTCTATCAGGATCATACACTCAAAAGTCGGCATACCTCGAATTATGGTGTTTAGACCGTTTTATGGCCCTAAGATTCTTCTGTCTAAAGTTGGTAATCTTCCTACGATAGACAATGTGCTTAGAGGTTATGGTTGGTCAGTTGAATAGTATTTGGTGTAAAAAATCAGCGCGCCGGTTAGAATTACCAGCGCGCCTTAGGCTACAAGTGAAGTGTCAAGGCATTTGCCTAGAGTACCGAGTACCGGTGGGTTTCCTCAAAATCACTAAAGATAAAGAGGCTTTCCACTACTCACTTCACAATCTTGCGAAAGTACTTGAGCCTACATTAAGGATAGCATACCCTGTCTTTATTGTCAAGCGAAATCAAAAATATGGCTTGAATTAACGATAAATGAGTCAGTATAATAACGAAGTCTGGTACGTACACGCTGGTGGGGCATGTGATAAAAGCGGAGAGGTTGGTATAATTACAAATACAATGAATAAAAAATGGTTTCGTAGAAGTGGTGGTCTCTCAATTGCTCTTATTCCAATATCAATTGAAGGTTGGATTTGGATCTTACTGATATTTGGACTTATATTCTATTTTTTTAATCTTGATTCTCAAGATTACTTACTGATGTTCGGGGGATTGATAGTGACAGTCTTAGTTGGACTTGCAGTTGCCATTATCAAAAGCGAGTAGCTTGGTGTAACAGTCAATTGGTATAATAAAAACAACTCTAACAGTTATTGCTATTAAATAGGATTCTCAGCCGTTTTTCTTACATGTTATTCACACATTAGGTTGGTAGGGTCTCACGGTGAGATAGTGTTGCTTGCCATCTACGACCAACTTGATACAATATAGACATTAACCCGCCTTAAAGATCATTAATAAATAAATTAAAAAAATGGAAAACAATTCTCAAAAAGGCTCATCAGTAGCCATCTTGCTCGTTGTAGTCGCACTCCTCGTTGTTGCGGGAGGTTATTATATTTACATGAACAGTTCGACGACTCCGGCTCCCGTCGTTGTGAATAACGCGCCTGTCGTTAACCAAGTTGTCGCCACGCCCGTACCGGCGCCGGTCCAGACTGGAGATGCAAGTTTAGGCTTTTTGACCAATATGAAGTCCGAGCTCAAATTAACATCCGAGATCAAGCCGGCCACCAAAACCGTTACATTTCCCGGCGTAACCAAAAGCATGACAGTAGAGCGTAAGCTTAACGGCTTTAGCATGAGCGGAGCGGCTTCGGTTACCTCGACCTGGAAGCCGTTTTTGTCCGCCAAGATGGGCGCCGCTTTGACTTGGCTCACGAAGGGCAACATGACCGGTTATCAGAACAACTCGGTTCTTTGCCTGGTGACGAGCACGACCGCCAATACCGAAGTTTTTTGCGCCGATCTCAATCAAGAGTAGAAATCAAATGAAAATCATCCTTGCTGCCGATCATGCCGGTTTTGCTTTGAAAGAAGCTGTTAAGAAAGAATTAGAGGGCCAAGGCCACGAAATACTTGACGTTGGCGCTCATGAGTTCATAACTGGAGACGATTATCCCGTTTATATGACGGCTGCGGCTATGAAAGTAGCTGAGGATTTGAATGGTCAAACAAAAGCCATTCTTTTTGGCGGTTCCGGCCAAGGCGAAGCTATGGTGGCTAATCGTTTTCCAGGTGTGAGGACGGTTGTTTGGTACGGTCAGGGTCATTTGACTGAATCTACTGACTCAAATCAGGGGGACGATATTATACGTTTAAGCCGGGAGCATAATGATGCTAACGTTCTCTCCATTGGAGCTCGTTTTGTCAATGAGCAACAAGCCAAGGAAGCTATTCAAACCTGGCTGAAAACCGATTTCAGTGGCCAGGAAAAGCATAAGCGGAGAATCGAGCTTATAGATAGTATTGAATAAAAATGCTACCTTAATAGCATGACTAGACAGAAAATAGAAATTATTCCAGCTATTTTGCCAATGGATTTTAATGACCTTGAAGACAAGGTTCTCCTTATAAGCAGCCTGGTCAAAAGCATTCAGATTGATGTTTGCGACGGCCAGTTCACACCCAGTCCCTCTTGGCCGTACAAGAAAAGCGACGAGACTTTCCGGAAGCTTATAAGCGAGGAGATGGGTCTCCCTAGTTGGGAAAGTTTGAATTTCGAGATTGATCTTATGGTCAATAAGCCGGGGCAAGTGGTTGATGAATGGATCAGTGCGGGAGCTAATAGGATAATTATCCATGTCGAGTCGGGTTTGAAAGAGACGGAGCGCCCGGCTTTGATCGCTGATGCTGTCACAAAACTAATGGGGCGGGCGGAAATCGGTTTGGCTCTCAATGTAGAGACAGACATAGAAACCATTTCTCCTTATAAGGATCAAATTCAATTCGTCCAATGTATGGGGATAGACAGGATTGGTTTCCAGGGTCAGACTTTCGATAATAAGGTTATTGATAAGATAAAGAAGATTAAGGCCGCTTTTCCAGATCTTATTGTTTCTGTTGACGGGGGAGTTTCCTTGGACAACGCCGAGGCTCTGATAGACGCGGGGGCAAGTCGCTTGGTTATCGGCTCGGCGATATTCGAATCAGACAACCCAATCGAGGCAGTGCAAAGATTTAAGAAAATAGCAACTAGTACTTTGTGATACAATTATGGCAAATGCCACTAAGCTCAGAGAAAATTATTCTTCTAAAAGAAAAAGCGGCCCTAATCCGGAAGTCAGTAGTTGAAATGCTTATTGAAGCCAGATCAGGCCACTTGGCCGGCTCACTCGGTATGGCCGATGTTTTCACTTATCTCTATTTTCAGGCTCTGCTCCACTATCCACGTAATCCTTCTTGGGAATACCGAGACCGTCTCGTTCTTTCCAATGGGCATATCTGTCCGGTCCTCTATGCCTCCATGGCTCATAGCGGCTACTTTGAGCCGAGCGAGCTTTTGACTTTGCGGAAGCTGGGTTCGCGCCTGCAGGGCCACCCGCACCGAGAATATTTATCCATGCTCGAGACTTCTTCCGGGCCGCTTGGCTCTGGCTTGTCGCAAGCTGTCGGTATGGCTTTGGCTGGGCGGCTTGACAGTGGTTCATCATCCGGGCGGCATTTCTATTGCCTTATGAGCGACGGGGAGTTGGATGAAGGTAATTCCTGGGAAGCAGTCATGTTGGCTGCCAAAGAAAAACTTAATAATCTTACAGTCGTTGTTGATCGTAACTGCATTCAGATTAGCGGCCCGACCGAGGAAATAATGCCACTTGATAAGCTTAGTAATAAATTCGAAGCTTTTAATTGGAATGTTATTGAAGCCAACGGTCATGACTTTGAGAGTATAGACGGGGCTTTTCAGGAAGCTAAGAAGAGAGGTGATAGACCTAGCATAATTCTTATGAAGACGATCCCGTCTAAAGGCATACCAGAATTTGAAGGGAAGTATGAATGGCATGGCAAAGCGCCGGTTACAGAAGAAGAAGTTAGGGTGGCAAGGAGAGCGGTGGGGATAGCATAAGCAATTTCTAATTACTAATTAGTAATTAGTAATTGGGTTCGTAATACAAGCTATGAGCAACGATAATCAAAAAAAGCAATTGGCCGATAGTGGGCTCGAAATGAAATCGATGCGCCTTGGTTTTGGTCATGGTCTAATTGAAGCTGCCAAACAGGATCCGCGGATCGTTGTTCTTTGCGCTGATCTGGTCGAATCGACCGGACTTCTTCCTTTCAAGGAAAAATTTCCAGATCGTTTCTTTGAAGTCGGTGTAGCCGAGCAAAACTTAGTTACCGTGGCTTCGGGAATGGCGGCCATGGGCAAAATTCCTTTTGCCGCTTCCTACGCCATCTTCAGCCCTGGCCGCAATTGGGAACAGATTCGAACGACAATCTGTTATAACAACCTACCGGTTAAGTTGATAGGCACTCATGCCGGTCTTAATGTTGGTCCCGATGGCGGCAGCCATCAGGCCCTCGAGGATATCGCCTTAATGCGGGTCTTGCCGCGAATGACTGTTCTTTCACCTTGCGATGCTCTGGAAGCAGCCAAGTGCGCTTCTCTAATGGGCAAGACAGATGGGCCGGTTTATATTCGTCTGCCGCGAGAAAAGAGCTTAATACTTACCCATGAAAAAAGTCCTTTTGAAATAGGTAAGGCCTCTATTTTCTACGAAAGCTCGCCAAAAATATCCGATTTGGGAATAATTGCCACCGGACCCTTGCTTTACCGGACTTTATTAGCGGCTAAGAAGCTCGAAAGTTTAGGGAAAAAAGTGACCGTTATGAATCTTTCAACCATAAAACCCTTGGATGAGGGTGCGATTATAAATCTAGCAAAAAAGACTAAGGCTATCGTAACTATTGAAGAGCATCAGCGTTTTGGTGGAATGGGTTCGGCCGTGGCCGAGTGTTTGGTCACTCATCATCCTGTGCCAATAGAATTCGTGGCAGTCAACGATCGATTTGGTCAATCTGGGCAAGCTGAAGAACTTCTAGATCTTTATGGTTTTCGGGTAGAAGACATTGTGGAAGCAGGGAAGAGAGTTGTTTTGAGGAAAGAGCGGTAGTTGGGACCATGTCCGATATGGTCGGATCTCTGTATTTGCGGCTATTTCCAGCCACTGCTATAGTAAAAGTATGTCCGAAGAGAGATTATTCAAACTCGAAGCGCCCTACAAGCCGGCTGGTGACCAACCGGCCGCTATTGCCGCTCTTACCAAAGGTTTGGAAAAGGGTCTGGACCGGCAGACTCTCCTCGGTGTGACCGGTTCGGGCAAAACTTTCACCATGGCTAATGTTATCGCGACTTACAATAAGCCAACTTTGGTCATTGCTCATAATAAAACTTTAGCCGCTCAACTAGCTCAAGAGTATCGTGATTTCTTCCCCCATAACGCCGTTCATTATTTCGTCTCTTATTACGATTACTATCAGCCGGAAGCTTATATGCCGGTTTCTGATACTTATATCGAGAAGGAAGCTATGATCAATGAAGAGATTGAACGCCTTCGCCATGCTTCGACCCAGGCTTTATTGACCAGGCGCGATGTGATCATAGTTGCTTCCGTTTCTTGCATTTACGGTTTGGGCAGTCCGGAAGAATATGAGAAGGTTAATTTGAAATTAAGCCAGGATATGGAACTTTCCCGGGCCGAACTTATCCGCAAGCTTATCGATATACATTTCGCAAGGACGACGGCCGATTTGAACTCTGGCCAATTCCGGGCCATTGGCAATACTCTGGAAGTGATGCCGGTCAATGAGAAGACAATATTTCGGATTGAATTTGAAGATAGCCGAATTGGCAATATTGTGGAGCTCGATCCGGTTTCAAGGGCCGTTAGAAAAGATGCGAATAATTTAAAGACAATTTTCATCTTTCCGGCCAAACATTTTATTTCCACGCCGGAGCAGGGAGAAAGAGCCTTCAAAACCATTCAGGCTGAACTGACGGAACGATTGAAAGCCTTGGAGAAACAAGGGAAGCTCTTGGAGGCTGAACGCCTGAAAAGGCGAGTAAAATATGATCTCTCAATGATCAAAGAGATCGGCTATACGAGCGGGATTGAAAATTATTCTCGGCATTTTTCTAATAAAATGCCGGGTCAGCCGCCGGATACTTTGCTTTCGTACTTTCCTAATAATAACAAAGGCCAGCCCGATTTCTTAACTGTTGTAGATGAATCGCATGTCACTATTCCGCAACTCAATGGAATGTTTGCCGGTGATGCTTCTCGGAAGGAAACGCTTGTTGAGTATGGATTCCGTTTGCCATCGGCTAAAGATAACCGTCCTTTGAAATTTCCCGAGTTTCTGGAAAGAATTGGTCCTATGATTTACACTTCGGCCACGCCTTCAGATTATGAGCGCGAAACCAGTAAGCAAATAGTCGAGCAAGTTATCCGGCCGACTGGACTTCTTGATCCGATAGTAGAAATTAGGCCGATTAAGGAAGGAAAAAGCGCTACCACCAAAGATGATTATAAAGGTCAAATCTTTGATTTCATAAATGAGGCTGAAAAAACTATCAAGAGCGGCGATCGAGTTTTGGCTACGACTTTGACCAAAAAAATGGCCGAAGATTTGTCAGAATTTCTCAAAGAAAAGAAAATTAAGGCTGCTTATCTCCACAGTGATATCAAGACCATTGACCGCATTCAGATCCTGACCGATTTCCGCAAAGGCAAGTACGATTGTTTGGTGGGAGTTAATCTTCTTCGAGAAGGCTTGGATTTGCCTGAAGTTTCGCTCATCGGAATTCTCGATGCTGATAAAGAAGGCTTCCTCCGTTCCGAGACTTCTCTTATCCAAACCATTGGCCGGGCGGCTAGGAATGCCGCCGGTCGGGTTATTCTCTATGCCGATAATATGACTGGCTCAATGGAGCGGGCTATTCAAGAAACCAATCGCCGTCGGACTATTCAGGATAGCTATAACCAAAAGCACGGCATCACCCCGGAAACGATCAAGAAACAAGTTCATGATATTACCGATCAGCTTCGAACGGAGCATGATAAGGCGGTGAGTCAGCTTCTCAAAGTTGACGACGCTCGCCAAGACACGGCTGAACTTATTAAGGAGAGACATCAAGCCATGGAAGAAGCGGTCAAGATCCTAGACTTTGAAACAGCCGCTCTTATCCGCGACGAGCTATTTGCCCTAGAGAAGAAGCGTGGTAAAATATAGCCATGGTTCTTGAAACTCCCGCGGCAAAGGCCGAGAAAATTCTCATCATTGATGGCAATGACGGTTATGCCGATCAGGTGGCTGAAGCTTTGAAGAAAGATGGCTATGCCAATGTAGTACTTACCAAGAATAGCGCCGATGGTCTTAAGAGCCTTTATGATACTCTGCCGCACTTGGTCCTTCTCGATATTTCTTCGCCCGGTCTGGGCGGTTACGAAATTTTGAATAAGAAACAGAACGAGCCCTTGCTGGCCAAAATTCCGGTTTTTCTGGTTTCAACCGGCGGTACGCCTATCAATATGCGCAATGTCCCACCGGGTAGTGTGGCCGAGTTTGTAATCTCTCTTCACGGCAAGCCTTC
>JBAYFW010000045.1:0-8301 GCA_041667005.1 Minisyncoccota bacterium
ATCGAACCAACATTAACGGCTTAGAAGTCCGCTGTTCTGATCCATTGAACTACAAGGGGAATTTCTCTCGACACCGACTTTACCTCATATAGAATAGCATTACAAACGTCCCCGTAGCTCAACGGATAGAGCGCAGGCCTCCGGAGCCTGAGATCGTGGTTCAATTCCACGTGGGGACACAGAATAGATAGTACCGACTTTGTTTGGTGCGCCCTGAGGGACTTGAACCCCCGACCTTCTCAGTGTAAATGAGCTGCTCTACCAACTGAGCTAAGGGCGCGTGTGTCAAAGATATACGATTTCAGCGGAAAACTCAAACTTCTTGCCCGTTTTTGGGTCTTGTGTTACATTAACGCCTACCTATGGAAAGCCAAATTATCACATCCACCATCGACATGAAAGCACGCCAGGCGCTCAAATTGCGCTCGGGCGACACGGTCCGGGTCTGGCAAAAGATTAAAGAGGGCGACAAAACCCGCCTCCAAGCATTCGAAGGACTCATCCTCGCGCGAAAGCACGGCAATGAAGCAGGTGCTACGTTTACGGTAAGAAAGACCGTCGACGGCGTCGGTGTCGAAAGAATATTCCCCCTCTACTCACCTATGATCGACGAAATCGAAAGCGTTAGGAAATCAAAGGTCCGCCGCTCGAAACTCTATTTCGTCCGTGAAAAAGCGGCAAAAGAAATCCGCCGCCAGATGCGAACCGTCCGAGCGGAAAAGCCTGAACGGACCGACGTCGCTCCCCGAGCAAAGAAAGAAGAGGCTGTGGCTCCAGAGATTAAGTAAAAACATCGCCCTAGAGGGCGATGTTTCGTTTTAGTTGAAAGCAGGGCGCCTTTAGGCTATTATGCCCCATGCACTCGTAATGCGCGGGTGGCGAAATTGGCAGACGCACTACCTTGAGGTGGTAGCGCCCTCACGGGCGTGGAGGTTCAAGTCCTCTCCCGCGCACAAGGAAACAATGGCAGAGGTTCGCGGCTTCGCTTTTTTTCCAAAGAATGGTGCCTATAGTTTAGTGGTAAAACTCGAGTTTGTGGAACTCGTATCCAGAGTTCGATTCTCTGTAGGCACCCCATATTATGGATATTCAATTAATGATTTTTCATTACTATCTATAATCTTGTGAGAAAAACAAATAATATTGAAATTCAATACAATTTTACCAGAACCCAATGGAGCGTAAAGTTTTATAGAGTCTTTGTTTACTTTTTCACAATTAAATAATACATATGGATCGAATTTGGTATTTCTTATAAAATTTGAAACCATTATATTTCCTAAACTATCTTGATCTATAGTATTCGCAACAAAAGATATACTAACAGCAAAATTAGTTTCGTATGTATTAAACATTATCTCTCTACTTGAAGAAGCAATGGTATAAGTTAACTTTGGCTTTGGAAATTCATTCTTTTGAATAATTGTGTTTGTCTCTATCGTACCAGTATTATTTCCACCCAAAGCAACTGCCCCATTATCGGCCATTATCGTTATATTCGTAGGTCCTTTCTGAAATAAAGATGTAAGAGATGGGAACAAATAAATAAAAGCTATTACAATAATAATAGATATAGAGACCAAATCTCCTTTAAACAATAATTTTTTTATTCCCTCCGCTTCTTTATCTATTCCCACTAGGGCATTATATAACGATTTTTTTACCTAATCATGTTGGGGTACATGCCAAATTTACGTTATGTACACTTGATGTAACTCCGATTTTATTCCGACAAACCTGCTATACAAAGACTCCATATATTCCCCATTCTCCAGAATACTTATAATAAAGTTTGGATAGTGACCCCACGTGTTGCTAAATATTTAAAAAGGAGTAGGTTGCTAACAAACCTAGTTCTTTAACTAGTCCATCTGTGTATGCAGAATGAGGGTGAAAGGTGTGTCCACCAACTTTGATGCACCGACCAATAAAAGGAGGTCGTATGGTCACAAAGACGCTAATCAATGGGGTAACGAAAGGACCCGGTAAAAGGAAAATGCTCCAGGCAATCAATGCCCTTGCTTTGGATAAAGAGCAACAGCCGATTCTCATTTTCGGCAATGTGTCGCAAGAGTTCCCGATTCGGTTGACGCAGGTAACCATGGAAATCTTTGAGACGCGTCACATGCGCGTGAATTTTCACGGAGAACTTGATTACCGAGACTCTCGGGATAATTCGGCCACGAAGGGATTGCAAGGAACGAGGGTTATCTTCAAAAATTACCAGCCTTACACAGGAAAAGCAGATTCAGCAGATTACATTGAAATCAGATCAATCATGAGAAGGTTTCGGATTTTGATGTCCGTGATTCTGCACTACGTCAAAAACGGAGAAAATCGGACGCATTTCCTGAAGCCTGAGCACGGCATAGTTCTATTCATCGAAAATAATGTTTTGAAAGGGACCAATGGCGAGACCAGGGTTGAATATATAACTCCGGTTTCCGCAGTGGATTCTTGGTTAGCCGACGGATTAATCGAAGAATTGGATTAAGTTCCTGCAAAGATTCAGTCCGACTCAAAAATGGGTCGGACTTTTATTTAGATGTCTAGAGCTGTAATTCAATAATCCATAAACTCATATTCAGATTGTTTGACAGTAATCTGAATCAGGGTAATATCAACAACGGTTCAAACACAAGGTGTATCAAGAGTGTGGAGATGCTAAAGGTTAATGGCCCAAAGCTCCACCGGCAACCATTCGAAAGAAAAGGTGCCAATTCCATCTCGCGGGTGCGAGACAGATGCAACTAACTCCTTCGGAGTCAGTTTAGGAATATCTCTCGATGCACCGCCCGTATGGGCGGTGTTTCGTTCTTTAAAAATCATGCCTGTTAAAATCCCCGATGGGCTCCCTGCGATAAAGATTCTTGAAAGAGAAAATATATCCGTAATACCGGAGAGCCGTGCGTTCACGCAAGATATTCGTCCGTTGCAAATCGCAATAGTGAACATCATGCCCGTAAAAAGTGTTGCTGAAACGCAATTACTACGCCTGCTAAGCAACTCCCCACTTCAAGTAGCCATCACATTCCTGCACCCGTCTTCCCACACAAGCAAAAATACCGCCCCTGATCATCTAAAACGGTTCTATAAGAACTTTAAGGATGTAAGGGAAAGTAGATTTGATTGTCTGATAATCACCGGCGCTCCGGTAGAGACTTTAGATTTCTCCGAAGTTATTTACTGGAAAGAGCTTCAAGACATATTGAATTGGTCTCGCGGCAATGTGTATTCCTCACTCCATATCTGCTGGGGCGCCCAGGCCGGGCTTTACCACCATTACGGTGTCAGAAAATATACGCTACCGAGAAAAGTATTCGGAGTATTTCGACACACCGTGATTGAACCGCTCAATCCACTGCTTCATGGATATGATGAAGTGGTTTTTGCTCCTCATTCGAGGCACACCGATATACAACGAGAGGACGTTCTCAAAACGAAATCTCTGCAAATCTTGTGTGAGTCAGACGAAGCGGGCGTCTATATCGTAAGTTCAAAAGACAGCCGCCAAGTTTTCGTCACAGGCCACCCAGAATATGATCGCCTGACGCTTAAGGCAGAGTATGAACGTGATCGCTCGAAAGGATTAGTGATTGACCTCCCAGTCAATTATTTTCCCGAGAATGATCCGTCGAGGCCTCCAGTGGTAACGTGGCGAAGCCATGCAAGTCTCTTGTTTCAGAATTGGTTAAACACGGTGTACCAAAATACGCCCTTTGACCTGAACAACCTGACGCAAGTTTCTTGAGGCTGTCGGAAGTTTAAGCCGCTTTGTTTAACAAAGCGGCTTTTTTATGCAAACACCTTTAAATACCCCAAGGGTGGTTTCTCATTATTATATTTAGGGATATACTTTTTCCATGAAAGAATCTATCCCTCCAGAAGAACCGTGTTCGGTAGTCGAACGCGAAATGGGGACTTTTGAATTCGGTCCTCTGATAGTTAAAGTTTTTCCTCCAGGAAATAGCATCGGTATGCCGAAACTCAAAACCCTCGACACGACTAATCCTGCCCTATTTGAACGTATAACAAATCCATATCCGGATAGTGACATGACAGTTGGAGTTTTGGAGATAGATCCGTACGGAAAATCTTCGAGACAACGGGTCAAATCAGAGAAAACTTTAACAACAGCCGCCCTTGAACTCTTCAGTGATCTCGACGCATCCCTTCAATTACTTGCCGACGAAATTAGAAAAAATCCTAAGACAAAAATCGGTCGTACTGATTATTTTATCGGAGCTTCTCGACTCGTGAATAGCAGCTTCTTTAAGAAAGCAGGTTTCGAAACCTATGACTTCGTAGATGAACACCTCTCAACCATTTCCCATACTCTAGCCAAGGAAAACTATGAGCGAAGCGGAATGGGTTGGGACGAAGCAGAGAGACTCGCTTATTCAAAGAAATCTAAATTGGCAGTAATATCGCGAGATGCCTTGCTGAGCCAATATTCGTAAATAGTTCCAGCTTCCCGCATGACGGCACCAGCTCCAAATAAAAACACTGCACGATATTATCGCGCTGTGTTTTTTGATGAGGGTCGAACGTGAAAGAATTGAGATTCTGAATTACCAGCCCAAGAGGGTGAGCCACCCGCGCGAACTGAACTGTTGATGCATGGCTATTTTTGTTACCGATCCAAAATATCCAACCGCAGGAGAAACTCCCTGTGACGCCTGGTAGCGTGCAAGTGCATCCCGAGTAGCAGGACCGAAATACCCGAAAGGTATATTAAAGGGAATGTTCATATACCCTAATTCGGACAATATACCCTGAAGAACGACAACGTTTTGTCCCGTTGATCCGACCGTAAGGTTATTGCTCACCAAGATATTCGACTCCGCCCTCGCCTGCGGGACGCCGACGACAAACGCTAACGTAAATGCAAGACCCGCACCGGCAAAGATACCGCCTGAAACCTTCATAAAACGTGTGATGTTAGACTTCATATTTATTTTTAAGATAAACCTATTGATAATGAGGACTCTAAAATGAAGACGCTGCTCAGACAAAACCATGACAACGGTACCAATATATGAGGATAATAAGGCCCAGAAACTATTCAGTCGGGATCTGCGTAAACCTGATATACTTGTAAAAGTTATTAACTAGTCTTAAATCATGACAAACGACAAAAAAATCGAATGGGCGCTGCGAATCGGCGTAGCAGGAGAGTTTTTGGGACACGGATTGCTCGCTGTCGGCGGTAAGGCAGATTGGATTGGATGGATAAGCCAGTTGACAGGTGCAAGCGCATCGACGGCGACGACCCTGCTTCTCATCGTCGGTATCATCGATGTCATTGTCGCGCTCATCGTACTTATACGTCCTGTACGAACCATTCTCTTATGGATGGCATTTTGGGGATTCTGGACGGCACTCGTCCGACCGCTCGTTGGACAAAGCTGGCTCGACTTTATCGAACGCTTCGCGAACTGGGGAGCCCCTCTCGCCCTGTATTACTTCTATAAGTCTCAGAAATAGGAAAAAGCCCCGTACATCGGGGCTTTTTTCATGGTGTAGCAAGAAACTTTCTGAAAAAGCGGTCAGTTGTAGCCTATGTAACACATCTATATATGAGCATAGGATTTATTGGCCAAGGCTGGATTGGAAAAAATTATGCAGACGACTTTGAAGCCCGAGGATATCCCGTCGTCAGGTATTCGCTTGAAGAGCCGTTTATACAAAATAAAGAAAAGATAAAGGGGTGCGATATTGTATTTATCGCTGTGCCAACTCCGACAACTCCGAAAGGGTTTGATGACTCTGTGGTCAGAGAGGCGGTGAAGCTCGTCGGAAAAGGTAAGATTGCCGTCATCAAATCGACGATAGTCCCCGGCACAACCGAATCGGTGCAGAAAGAGAACCCGGACATATTCGTGCTTCACAGCCCAGAGTTTTTAGTCGAATCAACCGCCGCATATGACGCGGCACATCCGGCACGGAATATTATTGGTATTCCGTTAGACGACAAAGTCCTGAGACAAAAGGCAAAAATGGTTATCGATATACTGCCGAAAGCGCCGTGCACGCGAATCATACCTTCAAAAGATGCTGAATTCGTCAAATATGCCGGAAACTGCTTCTTGTTCATGAAAGTCATATATATGAACTTACTCTACGACGCGGTAACCGCAGGTAAAGGAAGTTGGGAAACAGTGAAAGACGCATTGGTTCATGACCCCCGGATTGGAACAAGCCACAGTGAGCCGATACATAAGAGCGGAAGAGGCGCCGGCGGTGACTGTTTTATAAAAGATTTCGAAACATTCAAAAGAATCTATAAAAAAGACGTGAATAACAAATCCGGCAACAGACTTCTCGACGCCCTGAAAAATAAAAACATAGAACTGCTCGTACATTCAGCAAAAGACATTGATCTCCTGCGAGGAGTCTATGGAAACGTCTTATTGGATTCGAACTGACCTATATCTTTGGTGCCTCTACCGCAGCGTCTTTAGAACAGCAACAAGAAGAAAGTGAATATTTTCTGCCGCATGAGCCGATAAGAGACACGAGACCGGCAAGCGTCATGAGCGGAAGTCCAAACGCCGCAAAACCGCCACCACGCGTGAGATATACCGCTACAATCATGAATATTGCGAGAAGGACCGAAACAATGCATGTCCAAAGGCCGAGAACAACCAAAACTCCTCCTATAAGCTCCGCATATGAGACAAAGTACGTGATAAATGTAGGGATACCGAGCTTTTCAAAGAAACCTATAGTCGAAGCCATGTCGGAAACCTTCGCCCATCCCGAGTAAATGAAGATACCACCCACGATTATCCTAACTATAAGAGCAGCAATGTCCGCTCTCATATTTGATGTGTTATTCATGATATATGTTATCGATTTTTAATATAAAACAGAGGCTATTGTAACCTTTTCAACAGTAAAAGCTACTTTGAAAACTTCTACAAACACAAAAAGTAGGATACTGTTTACCTATGAGCGCCAAGAAAAATAGGCACCTTGCTATAGACGTCGTTATCGTCACCTTCTCTATTATCCTCGCGATAACCCTGTCAAAGATGGGAATAGTGCACAACCTTGTCGCGGGGCTCGGCGAATATAAATATATCGGTGCACTTGTATCTGGTTTTTTCTTTACATCAGCATTCACAACCCCTGCTTCGATAGCCCTTTTATCAGAATTTTCTCAAACTATGCCGCCCATAATTCTCGGAGTTATGGGCGGATTCGGAGCTATGCTAGGTGACTATATCCTGTTCCGATTTATGAGAGATAGGGTCGCCGACGATCTGGCATTCTTACTTTCTTCCGCCAGAAAAAGAAGGTTTGCTCTCATGTTCAAGACGAGACTTTTTCATTTTTTACTCCCTTTCATAGGCGCACTTATCATAATATCTCCGTTCCCCGACGAGCTTGGTATTACGCTTCTCGGATTTTCAAAACTTAAAAGCAAAACATTCCTAATGATATCTTTTATCATGAATGCGGTTGGTATTGCGATCATTGGATTTATAGCAATGAAGGTGTTTTAAAAAATCGATGTCTCAAAATGAACTTCAGAATATAAAAGACGAATTCTCCCGACTCGGCCTCCACCCTACATATTTCGAGCATGAACCGGTGATAACAAGCGAAGATGCCGCAAAAACAAGAGGGTTCGAGCTTCGACAAGGAATAAAATCTCTCCTCTTCACGGATGGAAAGGACAACTGGGTCATAGTCGATGTGCCTGCTCATAAAAAAGCTCACCAAAAGAAGGTTGCAGAGGCGCGCGGTTGGACAAAAAAAGATATACGAATGGCAACCCCGGAAGAAGTTCTCCTTATAACAGGCTGTGAGGTCGGATCAGTGCCGCCTTTTGGCCACAAGACCGCTATCCCCATTTTTGTTGATAGGGGTGTTTTCGAAAACAAGGAAAGCGCATTTAATGTCGGTTTACGAACGCATTCTGTCAAAATAGCAACCGAAGAAATGAGGACGCTGTTCAAGGAAATAAAAGCGACGGAAGGAGATTTTACTAAGCAAGAGCTGAAAAGTCTCACTTTTTAGGTGCTGTTGAGTGCTATACTTTTAGTATGAAAAAAAGAAACATAGCAATATGCATGATGCTCTTCTCCTGTGCTTTTGTGCTTACCAAGACAGCTTCCTCTGCACGGGTCTGTACAGATATATCCACAAACTTGAGCTTTGGTTCGAGCGACAAAAGCGCGAATGGCCAGGTCATGAAGCTTCAAAACTTCCTTTCAAGTGAAGGTTATCTCCGGGCGGTACCAAACGGTATATTCGGCCCAGCGACCAAAGCATCACTCCAAAAATTTCAAA
>JBAYFW010000046.1:0-8217 GCA_041667005.1 Minisyncoccota bacterium
TCATAGCTCCTACCTCTTAGCTCTTCTCCTTCAACTTTCCAATCGCCTTCTCTATCCTCGCTACCGCCTCTTCCCTGCCCAAAATGTAAGCCGAAAGAAAAGGGTCCGGCGACTTATCTTGTCCGGTAAGAGCGAAGCGCAAAGGCCAGAGAACATCTCCCCTGCCCTTCTCTTCGGCATACTTAGAAATAGTTTCTTTAATTTTGTCCGTTGCGTATTCGGCGTCGGGAATTTCCTTAAGCAATTTGGACACGGTTTCCAAGTGGATTAGGGCCGACTCTTTGGATGGATTTTTCTTCCAGAGGAGAGATTCAGTCGGGTAATCAGTCAATTTCTCAATGAAGGCCAAATCATCTTTACTTTCCAGGTGCGGACCAATATCGCTAAATTTGATTATTTTTTCTCTAAGAAGAGGCGTGACTAATTTCAATTTGGCCGGATCGTTCTTCAACCATTCCGGCAAATAGGGGGCGGCCAGCCTGCTAAATTCTTCCGGCGTAAGTTTGCCGATATATTGGTGATTGAACCAGTTAAGTTTCTCGATATCGAAAACCGCTCCGCCTTTCTGGATTCTTTCTAAGGTAAATTCGGTAATAAGCTCGGACATGGATAGGACTTCCCTGTCGTCGCTTGGATGCCAGCCTAGCAAGGTCAGGTAATTGAAAAGAGCTTCGGGCAAATAACCTTCGCTTCTGTATTCGAGGACATCTTTGGCCCCGTCGCGTTTGCCGAGTTTCTTGGTTCGGTCATCGCGGAGAATGGGCGGCAAAGTGGCGAAGATAGGCGGTTTGATGCCTAGAGCTTCGTAAAGACTGAGGAAGCGGGGTGTACTCGAAATGAATTCGTCGGCTCGGAAGACGTGAGTGACGCCCATTTCGTGATCGTCGATAATATGGGCGAAATTGTAAGTCGGAAAGCCGTCGGCTTTGATGAGGACGAAATCGTCTAGGGCCGATTCGCCAGCTTCAAGATCACCCCGGACAATATCGTGCCATTTATATTTCTTGATTTCGGCCACTTTCAAACGGAGCGGCTTGGTGCCATCCCAAATATCGAACTTGGCCGGGCGATGTTCGCGGTAAAGGAAAGGCCTCTTTTCGGCTTCAGCTTGCTTACGGAAAGTCTCAACTTCTTCCTTGGTATAAGGGTCGGGATAGGCTAAGCCTTTTTCTATGAGCTCCAGAGCGTACTTCTTGTAAGTAGCTAGTCTCTCCGATTGGATACAGGAACCGAAGGGACCCGCCTTATCCGGCCCGAAATCCCATTGGATGCCGAACCAAGTCAAGGCTCCCTTGATATGTTCAACCGAGCCCGGAACCAGTCTTTCTTGGTCAGTATCTTCGATCCGTAAGATGAAGGTGCCGTTATTCTTCTTGACCCAAAGGTAGGCGAAAATAGCCGTTCTAATGCCGCCAATATGAAGGAATCCCGTGGGACTGGGCGCGAATCTGGTGATGATTTTCATGGTTTGATTATAGCAGAATGGGGGTAAAGGAGAAGGCTGGAGATCAGAGCTAAGAGGTAGGAGCTAAGAGCTAGGAAGATAAATAGAAAATCGCCCTGAGCTTATCGTAGGGCGATTTTCTGTTCACATTTTCTCGTTAACACTTCTTAGCTCTTAGCTCCTACCTCTTAGCTCTGTGCTTTTGCTCCTAGCTCTTAGCTCCCATGTTCCCTTACCCCTTCAATCCCGCTCCGACCGCCGAAGAAGACTTGAAGACCTTCATGATGATATTACCATTGGCATCTTTCAGAGGCTGATCAGCCGAGGCATCGAAGGCGGCGTCGCCATTATCGCTGTAAATAACAGCATAGTAGGTAGCGCCGTCAATCATTGGCGAAGAGAGGGTAATCTTTCCCGGATTGATACCGGTCGCGAAGCGGGCTGAACCGAGGATCTTGCCTGGTGAGCCAGCGTCATCGGCTTGGATAACGACCCATGAAGGCGAGCTAACTTGAACCGAAGAGAGGTAAACGACATTGCCTGGATACTGGTCGGACATGACGATACGGTTGACTGAAGTCTGATTGGTCTCGGTAACTGACGGAGTTTCCGTGCCTGTTTCCGGAGCCTTGGCGCCTTTGCCGCCGAAGACCATGACCCCAATAATGATGAGGACAAGGATGACAATAACTGTAACAACCCACTGCCAAGTTCTGATTCCGCTTTGAGATTCCATGTTGATAATGCTCGTTAAAAGCTATTAATATCGACTTGTTTTTATAAGCGAATGCTAGCACAGAAGGAGGAAATATGGAAGCATTTACTTCTCATGCTCCAACGCTATATCCAACAACGCATCAGCAATAATCCTCGCGCTATCCAATCTAGCAAAAGCCCGAGCTTTCTCACTCATGGTGGCCTGGATGTCGGGCGAACCGGCAATCCGGTCAATTTCTTCGGTGAGGACATGGGGACTCAGGTTGTTTTCCTCGATAACAGAGGCGGCTCCGGTTCGACCGTAGGCGAAAGCATTTTCCATTTGGTCGTGGGAAACCGAACTTGGGAGAGGGATAATGATCGAAGGTTTGGCCCAGGCGGCAATTTCGAAAATAGTCGAACCGGCTCGGGAAATGACACATTTGGCTACTCCTGACGCCATTCTTAGCGCTAAAACATTGAGATAGTCAAAAGGATGGTAGCGATATGAATATGGGCTATCTTTGAGAACAACCGCCGAAGTGGATTTGATTTCCTCCAGGTTGGCTTGACCGGTTTGGTGGATGATTTCGTAACGCGAAACCAGATCGGGCAAGGCTCCCATGATGGCGTCGTTGATAGTCTGCGAGCCTTGTGAGCCGCCAAGGATCAAGATTACCGGCGTTTCCGACTCCAGGCCGAGAAACTCTCTGGCCCCATTACTTAGCGGCTGGGCGATCTCCGGACGAATAGGGTTGCCGGTATCGGCAAGTTTGTCTTGGTACTTGAAATGGTGAGCCGCTTCCGGGTAGGAAATGGCAATACGTCTGGCGAATTTGCTGGCCCAGATATTTACTCGGCCGGGCTTACTGTCGGACTCGTGGATTATGACCGGAATCCGAAGCAGTTTGGCGGCTAAAAGAGTGGGGAAACTGGCGTAGCCGCCTTTGCCGAAGACAACATCAGGATAGATCGAGTAGAGCTTGAAGAGAGCGGAAAGACAACCAAAAGCCGTCTTGAAGATATCAGTGAAGTTCAGAAAAGAAAAGTAGCGGCGCATTTTGCCGGCCGAAACTGGTACGAATTGAAGACCGTTGTCGAAAAGAGCCCGCGGGTCATATTTGGTCGGGGCCATATAGAAAAGTTCCGGAGCAATGATTTTACGCTCCTTGACCCGTTCCCGCAAAGCTTCGGCGACGGCGATGATCGGGTAAAAATGCCCGCCTGTCCCGCCGCCCGTGAAGAGGATTTTCATGAGGTAAGTTTACTATGAGTAGAGGGTAGAGTGCAAAGGTTAGAGATGAGGAGCTAGGAGGTAAGAGCTAGGAGCTAAGAGGTAAGAAGGAATTAAAAAAACGGAAACAGAAAATCGCCCAAAGCTTGATCAAGAGCGATTTTTTGGTCATATTTTCCTTGTTAACTGCTTCTAAGCTCTTAGCTCTAACCTCCTAGCTCTTGCCTCCTAGCTCCTTATGTGCTTCGACACATTTGCCACAATTCCCATCGTCATTAGGGTAATTATGAGAGCTGTGCCGCCGTGGCTAACGAAAAGTAACGGAATACCGGAAAGAGGTACCAAGCCGAGCATGGCGGCGATATTCATGAAAGATTCGGCAATTATTAGAACGGCGATGCCGATAGTCATGGAGCCACCGAAAATATCCGGAGCGCGGTTGCCGATCCGGAAGATCGAAATAGCCAGGAGAAGGTAAAGCAGGATTAAGATTGAACTTCCGACAAAGCCGAATTCTTCGGCCGCCACGGCAAAAATTGAGTCGTCGGTCGGTTGGGGTAAATAGCCGAACTTCTGGACACTCTGGCCGAAGCCGCGGCCGGTTATCTGGCCGGAGCCGATGGCGATCAGAGATTGGTTGATCTGGTAGCCGGAACCCTGGGAGTCGGCGCCTTTATTGAGGAAAGTCTGGACTCGATCCAAGGCATAGGGTCGCGTTGCGATCACTCCGGATACGATGACGGCTATCAAACCGAGGGCGACCAAGAGATGACGAAGCGGAAGGCCGGCGATAAAAAGCATAATGAGGCCGGTACCGGCGATGATGACCAAGGTATCGGTATCTCTTTGGGCCAAAAGCAAGGCGCTTAAGATAGCAAGAATCACGGCGTAAGGGACAAGGCCGAACTTGATCGTCTTTATCTTGTCCCGGCAGAAGTAGGCCCAGGCCGCTAGGTAAATGATGAAAGCGATCTTCAGAAGCTCCGACGGTTGGAAGGAGAGACCGCCTAAGATAAGCCAGCGCGAGGCGCCGTTATAGTGGAGGGTTAGAGCCGGAATGAAGAGAAGAAGATTCACGGCGATCGCTCCAAGGAGAATGAAGAGAGCACCTTTGCGGAGCCAGGTATAATTTATTTTTGAAAAAACAATAAATGCGATAAGGCCGATAACTAAACTCAGCGTTTGCTTCAAAGCTACGCTGTTAAAACTGGCCCCGTTTTGGGCCAGAAGGCCGAGCGAAGCCGAAAGGAAAATAATAAAGCCGGCTAAGGTCAGGATAGTGACCGTTGTTAAGAAAAAAAGATCAATTTTTCGTCTCGTCGCTCTCATTTGTTACCCAATTATGTCACAGATTCCTCTATTTGATTAATTGATTATCAAGTAGTCAAACTCCCCTCTTTGTCCTGAGGTCCAATCTTAGCTTTTGACTCCAATTGTCCCGAAGGATTTTCCGTCTGGCCGTTTTTGAATCCCTCAATATCCCTGCGGACCTGCTCATACTCTGGCAAATCTTCGATCTTTGAAAGGCCTAAATGAGAAAGCAGCTCCAAGCTTGTCTTATAAAGGAAACTTCTTGCATCTTTGGGATTGTCCACTCTTTCGATCAAGCCGCGAACGAGTAAGTTTCGAAGAATAAACTGGGAATTAACGCCGCGGATATAATCAATATCAGCCCGGGCAATGGGTCCTTGGTAAAGTATTATAGAAAGCGTCTCCAGTCCGGCCTTGCCCAAGTCGCGGCTAAGTTCTTCTTTGGCTAAGCTTTCAATGAGTGATGATAGGTCTTTGGCTGTGCCCAAAGTGATTTCTTTCTCTGTCTGAACCAAGGTGAGTCCCCTGCTCTCAACAGCTTTTTCTAATTGGCCAACAGCCACCTTAACGCTTTCTTCTGTTGTCTCCAGCAACTTTGCCAGTTTGGAAAAGGTCACCGGTTCAGCTTTCCAGAAAAGGATAGCTTCTATTTTTCTAGCAAGATCGGAATCGGGGGTGTTCATGAATTTTATTATACCTTAATACTTGGGTACTCCTACCTCTTTGGTTTCCATAAGAATGTCGCCAAAGTTGGCTTCTTGAGAAACTTGGAGAACCCCCTGCTTCACGAGCTCAAGCATGGCTAGGAAGCTCACAATAACGTTAACGCGGTTTTCCTTGTGCTCTTTGGTGAATTCCTTGAAACTCATTCTAAGATGGCTGGTTATGCGGCTCGTCAGATTACCGATCATTTCCTCCAAGCTCATGATCTTTCTTACAGTTACCTGTGGCAAATTTTCCTTCTTGGGCAGGCGATTGATAAGCTCATGAAGCAGGGCCAGTGATTTCTCCAGAGTAAATTGCGGATCAGGACTGAAAATAGGCGTTATGGGCTTGGCCTGCGATTGGCCGAAAATCATTTCCTGACCGAACATTGCACTAACCTTCAGGCTAGCTTCCTTAATCCTCTTATAGATGGCCAGGCGGGTTTCCAGGCTTCGAATATCCACCTGTTCCTCTTCCGTCAAGGTCAGTTCTGGCAAAAGCGATTTGGATTTGATAAGGAGTAGAGTCGAAGCGATCAAAATGAAATGGGCCGACTCGTCCATGGGCATGTTCTCGAATTGCCTGATGTGGGCGATGAAGTCGTCGGTTACCTTGGAAAGCGAGACATCGCTTATGTAAAGTTTGCGCTCCTCGATCAGAGTCAAGAGAAGGTCAAGCGGACCTTCGAAAGTCTGAGTTTTGATCGTGAAGGTCATTAGGCTATTTTTTCTTCTAGAGTTGTCAGTCTGCGTTCATGGATATTGAAGCCTTTTCGCAATTGGATCATTTCCTGCTTGAATGACTGGTTTTCATCTTTTATAGCTTGAACATCTGTTTTTAAGATGTACACATCGGACTTAAGAATTTGAATATCTTTGCGGATAGGATCAGTTTCGGTCCGAATCATTTCTTTTACCTCACTCCTAGTTGGAAGTTCTTTGATCCACTCGCCCACAATACTCAAGCGGTCTTGAAATTGCTCAAGCAACATTCCCATGTATCTTTGGCTTTCGCGTGTATAAAACTGCTGGTTTCTTTCTATTACTTCATCAATGTATTTCATTATAACGGGGTCGATTGTAGTCATGGATTTATATTATACTTGTAATTATTCCAAGTATACAGGGACGAGATAAAATCCGTATCAAATAGTGATAAAATCCAGATAAAAAAGTGATAAAATTTTGATAAAATCCCTTAAAACTCAATGATAAACAATTTTTAAATCAGATTTCGATTAAAGAACGCCAATCTTCCCTTTTACTTCAATAAGCTTTTTCGAAGCTACGTCATTGGCAGCAATCACCCCTGCTTTTAGTATTTCCTCAATTTTCTCCGGACTTTTGGCCAGTTCTTTGCGTTTTTCCCTTAAAGGCTTAATGAATGCATCGATTTCCTCTATCAAAGCTTCCTTGAGAACCTTGTATTTACCGGAATTTTCTCCATAGAAGCTTTTGAGCTCTACTTCAGTTTTGAAGAGTTTGTGAATAGCATAAACATGTTCCGGAATACCGGCACCGGAATCAGTCACAATACTCATTACCGCCTTGGCGATCTCTTCCCTTTCAGCGAAAAGTTGAATGGTATTGCCGTAGCTCTTGGACATTTTTCTTCCATCCGTTCCGGGAACGGTTGCTACACTCTCTAAGATAAGCGGCTCGGGCAGCTTGAACGTTTCTCCAAAGGTATTGTTGAACTTTTCGGCAATATTACGGGCATATTCGACATGCTGTTTCTGGTCCTGGCCGACGGGAACAACATCGGTATTGTAAAGCAAGATGTCGGCGGCCATGAGAACGGGATAATTGAAGGTTCCCACATTGATTTCCTTGTTCTTGGCCTCGGCGTCTTTGAAAGCATGGGCGCGCATGAGGTAAGGCATGGTGACGAGTGTGTCGAAGATCCAACAAAGCTCGGTGCTGGCCGAGACCGTTGATTGTTTGAAGAGAGTGGATTTGGCCGGGTCGAGGCCGATAGCCAGATAATCGAGAACCAGGTCGAAGGAAAGAGATTTCATCTCTGTTTTATTTTGAATCAAGTTCAAAGCGTGGTAATCGGCCAAGAATAAGAAGCAATCGTAATTGCCGGAATTCTGCAAATCAACGAACTGCTTCATGGCTCCGAAGTAATTGCCGATATGTGGACGACCGGTCGGTTTGACGCCGGAGAGTAAAATCTTTTTTGACATGGGCTAATAATAGCAAATAGACTACATTACATATAGCTTGACAAAAAGTGTCAAGGGTAGTATAATAGTAGGCGAACCTAGAAAGGATGGCCTGTCTATGATCGCACTTGCCGTTGTTCTTTCAATCTGGGGTCTCGGATCGATCGGGTTTGTGCTCGCACTTGGAGGGGCGTGCACTAAGGCGATTCCGGGGTCAGCGGTTAATAGGAAAATGGTAACCGCTGACGAAATCCTGCAGAAGTTGAATCTTCTTCCTCGCCCCGCATTGTTCGGGTTGAGGCGCAGGATACGGTAGATTTATCCCATCACCCTTGGAGAAGGTGATGGAACTGGCGCCCCGCATTGCGGAGGCGCCAGTATTTTGTCTTGTCACTTGAATTACCTAAATCCCTTCCCTCTTTAGATCCTCAATAACTTTTCGCGCTTCTTTGGAAAGTTTCCTTGGCATCTCAACTGTAATCTTTACTAGCAAATCCCCTCTTCGGCCATGCTCGCTAGGCACACCTTTACCTTTAATTCTAAGGACATCGCCGTTGTTCGTTCCTTCCTGGATTTTCAGGATCAAATCACCTTCCAATGTTTTCAGATTGACATCAGCCCCGGTCAAAGCGCTTGTTAATTTAATCTTCAAATCGGTAA
>JBAYFW010000047.1:0-8092 GCA_041667005.1 Minisyncoccota bacterium
CAGCGATAGCAACAGAAGTAAGGAACATTTCGAAACCAGAATGTCCAGCTAAGATGCCAATGCCAAATACGACGAGTGTTAGTATGCCGAGAGCGATACTTGAGTAGATACTAAAGTCGGTAATAGCTTTTTGAAGAGGAGTTTCTTCATTTTCTGATGTTGCAATAAGCGAAGCAATCTTACCGAGTTCGGTGCTTGAATTGGTACGACAAACAATAGCGGCAGATATTCCTTGTGTAACGAGTGTACCGGCAAAGATCATACAATTTTGATCAGAAAGTCCGGCTGATTCCGGTGATAGATCTGTAGATTTTGAAACCGGTAATGATTCGCCTGTAAGTACAGCTTCATCGACTTGGAAGTCGTTGACAAACATAACCCGAGCATCAGCTGGCGCACGATCACCTTGCGCCAGACGAATAATGTCACCTGGTACAAGTTCCTCAGCATCAATCTCTCGTTCGTTTCCATCCCGGATGACTCGGGTACGTTGTTTGAGATAGGTTTTGAGTTCTCTAAGCGCATGTTCCGCCTTATTTTCCTGGTAGAAGCCTAGGGCAGAATTAACAATGACTGCTATAAAAATAAAGATCGCATCGCGATAATGCGAAATTGCCAAAGTAACGATACCGGCGGCGATCAACACTAGAATCAGGGGACTTTTTAACTGGCTAAGAAATATTTTTAATCCAACCGCTTTTTTGGCAACGCCGAGTGTATTTTTTCCAAAAGCAGAGAGGCGATCTGTAACCTCTCGTGTGGATAATCCTCTTTCTATGTCCGTTTCAAATAATTGTGCCGTCTCATTGTATGATAAATGCCAGATTTTTTTATTTTGTATAGTGGAATTTATTTTTTCATACATATTTATATATTCTATCAGAAAAAATCTCTTTACACAGCGGTATTTCCAACTCTTGAGTCATAGTAATGGTTGGAAGTTGCAACAGAAAGTTAAAGATAAAATAGTGAAGATAAGGGTGGGGTAACTCAATAGTTTTGTAGGATTATTTGAAACAGTTCGACTTCAGATCAGGGTTGACATTTGCCGGTGTTTGGAATAACATTCAAACACACATTAGAATGTATGAAGACGACCAAGACACAACCCAAGCGTGAGCTCTCCGAGATAGCCAGGCTTCTTCGGGTCGCCGGTGAGCCGAGTCGGATCGAGATCCTCTGTGTCATCTTTCAAGGGCAGAAGATCTGCGTATCCGACATTGCCTCAGAGCTTCATATGAGCGTGGCTATCGTCTCGCATCATCTGCAGGTTATGGCCGAAGAAGGCTTGCTCAAACCGTACCGTGAAGGGAAGTGCGCGTTCTACGCATTCACAGACGAAGGCTTTGCTGGAGATTTGAAGGTTCTCATTTGCAAGTACAAGAATAATTAACAAATAACCATATAAATATATGTCTAACGTCATTAATGCTACACAAAAAAATTTCTCAAACATAGTCCTTGAATCAAAGACTCCGGTTCTGGTAGATTTCTGGGCACCTTGGTGCGGTCCTTGCAGAGCGATGGCACCTGTCCTGGATGAGTTATCTATCGATCTCAAAGATTCGGTAAAGATCGTTAAAGTCGACGTTGATGATCCAGAGAATCGCAACCTTGCAATGCAATACGAGATCAGAAGTATTCCCAGCATGAAGCTTTTTCGGAATGGCCAGGTGATCGAGGAATTCGTGGGCATGATGCCGAAGGTTACGCTCAAAGAGCAGATCGAAGAGTCTCTAAAGAATAAATAAAACGGTATATATTGTTTCGTTGTATAATCAATCATATGAAAAAGTCATATGCCGGTCACGTTGATAACGCCATTAATATGGATTTCTACAGCTCCAACTTTTCCGCACAGTTAGATACGCTCGACAAGAGCCAGTCATATCTCATCTATTGCCGGAGCGGTCATAGAAGCGGACAAGCTTTGGAGATTATGAAAGGTCTGGGATTTGCTAATGTGGCAGATCTAAACGGAGGGTACTCGGCTTTGAATTTTCAGAAAGCTAATACTCCAGTTATATGAACTCTTTTTGCCGCTTTTTTGTGACTCAAGATCAATTAAGATATACTTCTTCACATGAAAGAAATCGAAGTCAAAGCTCACCTCACTAATGAAAAAGAAGTTATCAAAAAACTTCAGACTCTGGGCTGTACCTTATCGAAGGCTGAACGCCAGATTGACACTGTCTATTCTCAGATTATTGGTGGGGTAGGGGCATACAATAAGAACGATCATTTCCTCCGGATTCGGGAAAAGAGCGATGGGAGGTTTATCTTCACGGTCAAAAAGCCGCTCTCAAGAGACGTTCTAACCAAGGCTGAACATGAAACCGAAATTAAAGATCCCAAAGAACTAGAGCAGGCCCTTTTTCTTATGGGCTATAAAATCGCTAGCAAAGTTATAAAGACCAGACGCAAAACTCACTTCAAAGAATTTGAGATTTGTCTCGACGAAGTTGAAGGTTTAGGTGCCTTCATCGAGATAGAAAGGCTGTCGAGAGAGGATGTTGATCTGGTTCGCCGGGAGCTCGATGAATTTTTAGCCTCGCTCGGTATAACTCGGGCCGATCAGATTCATAAAGGCTACGATATTTTGGAAATAGAGAAGAGGTTGGGGTAAGAAGTTAGACTTTGTTACCACTTCATATTATAATAATAGCCAAGAGGTCCTTGAGGCCCATAGTATCTCTGTATTATGGGCAAACCAATACCAAAGGCCAAAAATCTCAAAGAGTCCAAACCTCTGGATTTTCGCTGTGTTGAATGTGGCAAACTTTTGGGCCGGGCTGATAAGAACAATATTGCATTAAAAATCAAATGCGTTCGTTGTGGGGCCTTGAATTCGCTTTTCAAGGGTATTACCGATCAGATGATCGTGACTGATCCTGAAGGAACTATTCTTTACGCCAATCAATTTGTTGAATTAGTTACCGGGTATGGCTTGGACGAAATTCTGGGCAAGAAACCGTCGTTATGGGGCGGTCAGATGTCTCAGAAATTTTACGAGAAGCTCTGGAAGACTATTAAGATCGAGAAAAAATCCATTTTGGTAACCGTGAAAAACAAAAAGAAAGACGGCGCGTTTTATGAAGCTCTGCTTCAGATCACGCCGGTTTTCGGCCCGGAGAAAGAGATTAAGCTCTTCATAGGCATTGAAACGCTCCTTAATAAATAGATTAACAAATTAAATATAATAAAATGCAAACTGCCCCGATTCCGGCCGACGAAGGTCAGAGGATTGAAGCTGTCCATCGGATGGGTATATTGGATACCAAGCCCGAGGAACGCTTTGATCTTTTAACAAAAGAAGCCGTTCGAAAACTCAAAGCTCCAATGGTTGCGATTTCGATTCTGGATTCTAGCCGAGAGTGGTTCAAGTCTTGCCAGGGTATGGACGAGAAGGAAGGTCAAAGGGACGTCTCTTTTTGCGGCCATGCTCTTTTAGCCAAAAATCTTTTCATTGTCGAGGATACACTTTTGGATATCCGTTTCAAAGACAATCCAATGGTCATTGGCGCGCCCTTTATCCGTTTTTACGCCGGAGTGGCTTTGCTCGACTATAAGACCAATCAGCCGATCGGTGTTTTTTGCATTAAGGATACGAAGCCTCGGAGGCTCAGTCTTGAAGAAGTCGGTATTATTACCGATCTAGCCGATCGGGCCGAAAAGGAACTCAATCACTATAGTTAGTTCTGGTATACTTAAGAGACATATGCCGGCAGAAAGGGAAAAAATCAGCGTCTCGGCCGAAGTACGCTTGGGAGTTTTCTTGGTTTGTCTGGTTGGCCTAGTTATCATCTTCAGTCCCAAACTGCCCGATCAGTCTGTCTTGCCGGTAGCTATTCCCGAGAGATATATCTCCTCGAGAGAAATCATTCGAGGCGATGTTTCCAAAAAACAAGTTATCTTTACTTTCGACGGTGGCGACGGCAGTCAGTCGGCCGAGAAAATTTTGGAAGTCTTGGCCCAGCACCAGGTCAAAGGAAGTTTTTTCCTGACGGGTCGCTTTGTCGAAAAGAATGTTAATTTGGTCAAGAAAATTGCTACGGAAGGGCATGAAATTTACAGTCATACCTACAGTCATCCTCGTTTGCCGGAACTGACGAATGGTGAAATTACTCAAGAATTGAAAAAGACCGAAGAAATAATGCAATCTCTTATCGGTGTTTCGCCCAAACCTTATTTCCGGGCGCCTTATGGCGATCGTGATCGCCGAGTTCTAACACAGGCTTTTCTTAACGGCTACCAGTCGGTATATTGGACCGTTGACGCTCGTGATTGGCAAGAGTCGACAGGAATGACGATTGATCAGGTAAAAGCGATAGTTCTTGATAACCTGGCGCCCGGTAATATTTATCTAATGCATCTAGGTGATAACATTACCGGCCAGATCTTGGATGAGCTATTTACAACAATCGAAAATCGGGGGTATAGGATAGTGTCACTTCTTGCTTCTTTCCCTTTTCTCCCTTAGACTATTCTTATGAATATCAAACGCTTTATCTTCTGGGCGATTTTCTTAATAATTTTGGTCTTGATCGTTTGGGGTTTGGCTGTGGCTATGAATAAGCCAGTCAATAATGGCGGTCTTAGACTCGGTCAACCGGCTGCAGTGACACTGGCTGACCATATTATTGGTCCAATCACAGCCCCGGTAACTCTTATCGAATACAGTGACTTTCAGTGTCCGGCCTGTAAAGCTTACTACACTCTTATTAGTCAGGTTTTGGCCAGCTCCTCGGTGCCAGTTCGCCTAGTTTACAGACATTATCCTTTGCCTCAGCATGCGAATGCTCTACCGGCGGCCATGGCTTCGGAAGCAGCCGGAGCCCAGGGCAAATTCGCCGAAATGTACGATTTGCTCTTCGAGAACCATACCGACTGGATAGAATTACCTGACCCAAAGAGTGTCTTTATGGGCTATGCTACCAAGATCGGTCTAGATATTCCTAAGTTTACGGATGATCTAGCCAGCTCAACCCTTAAGGATGTTATCAAGGCTAATTTGGCTGAAGGTCAGAGTATTGGTGTCGATTCAACTCCAACCTTCTTTGTTAACGGCAAGGCTATCACTAATCCAACCAGCTATGACCAATTTGAATCAATTATTGAAGCGGCCGCTACGGGCGGTACCAATTAAGCTGACAATTATCCTCTTAATTGTGGCTGTGATCGGTTTTGCTGACGCTACTTATCTGACGATTGAGCACTACAAGGGCACCATCCCGCCTTGCTCATTGGTCTCCGGCTGCGAATTAGTTTTGACCAGTTCTTACTCTGTAATCTTGGGAATGCCAGTCTCCTTGTCCGGAATGATATTCTATTTCCTGGTCCTAGTCGGAGTTTTCGCCGCTCTCGAGAGTAAGAAAACCTGGCCTCTTAAATGGACTCTTTGGCTTTCCGTTCCGGCTTTTCTGGCTTCACTCTGGTTTACTTATCTTCAAATCTTCACTATTCATTCCTATTGTCTATACTGTCTGGCTTCGGCCTTAACTTCAACGATCATCTTTATCATGGCCGTATTCATCCTCTCTCGCCATTCCGACTCCGAGCCCCTGCTCAAATATTATCCGCAATGAAACAGAACCAAATCTTAATAACCAAATCCTCGGCTGACTACGAGCTTATCGACAGCGGGGAGGGGGAGAAGCTAGAACGTTTCGGTCAGTTCACCTTGGCTCGGCCCGATCCCCAGGCTTTGTGGTTGAAGAATCTACCCAAGGAAGAATGGAAGAAAGCCAGCGCTTCATTTACCCGTGACGAAAACCAGGGCAGTTGGGTTCGACAAGCAGATTTGCCTGATCGTTGGCTTATTTCTTTGGCCGGTCTTAAGTTCTGGATCAAGCCCACAGCATTTAAACATGTTGGATTATTCCCGGAGCAGGAGGGGAATTGGGAATGGCTTAAAGCACAAATTGAAAAATCATCCTCCTTCGCCAAGGCTACGGAGGACAAGAAAATCAAAAATCAAAATGACAATGAAAAAATTGAAAATGAGGGAATCGAGGTGTTAAATCTCTTTGGTTACACGGGCGGAGCAACTTTGGCTTGCGCAGAGGCGGGGGCTAAAGTTGTTCATATCGATGGGTCCAAAGCAGCGATGACTTGGGCTAGAGAAAATGCCGAATTGTCGGGCCTGGAAAAGAAACCCGTTCGCTGGATTCTTGAAGATGCTCGTGCTTTCGTTAAGAAGGAATTGAAACGTGGCCGGACTTATGCCGGGATTATTCTCGATCCGCCAGCCTTTGGTCATGGTCCGGATAACGAGCTTTGGAAGATTGAGGAAGATCTTTTGCCCCTCATCAAAGACTGTTTTGCTTTACTCCAAGCCAAACCTCTTGACGATGCTCGAGGTAAACCTCTTTTCTTTTTGATAAATGGCTATTCAGCTGGCTACTCAGCTTTGGCTTACGAGAATATTTTGGGGGAGTTAGTTGCTAAACATGGCGGGAAAGTGGAGGCGGGGGAGCTTACGATAGAAGAAAGGAGCCCTACTTCGCTCCTCCTTCCAGTCGGAGCTTCCTCCTACGCTAAAGCTATGGAGGACACGCCGAAGGGCAAGCATGGAGAAAAGGAAGATGAAAATGTTATCAAAACCGGAACAGTAAAGCGTTTGCTACCATGCGGGATATTTGCCCGATGGAGTTTATAATAATTTTAGATTAACAAACAGGGTAGATATGCTATGCTTTTCTCATGTCTGCTCAAATCTTAGATGGTCGCAAAGTTCGTGATCTCTTAACAAGGGGATTGGTGGAAAAGTTTGCCAATCTTAGTGCTAAGACCATGGCAATTATTCAAGTCGGCGACCGAGCGGAATCGACGTCATATATCAAGGGCAAAAAAGCTTTTGCCGAGAAGATTGGCGTAGCTACTCAGCATATTCAGTTGCCCGAAGATGCCACTTTGGAAATGGTTTTAGAAAAGATCGAAAATTGCAACGGCGATCCGACTATTCGGGGGATTATCGTTCAATTACCTCTACCACTTGCACTTGATCGGGATATTATCATTAATGCTATTGATCCGGAAAAAGATGTCGATGCTCTGACCTCGGAGAGAGTCAAAGGCTGGACCGAAGGCCGGGAGGACGCTCTTTGGCCGGCTACCGTTAGAGGGATCAAAACCTTGTTGGAATTTTATAAGATCGATCTTTTTGGCAAGAAGGTTGTTATCATCGGCCGCTCTATGCTAGTCGGCAAGCCTTTGGCGGCCATGTGTATAAGTGAGAATGCTACTGTTACAGTCTGCCACTCGAAGACGGCTGATCTAGCTCGGGAAACTCTCGATGCCGATATTGTTATCTCGGCGGCCGGCAAGCAAAATCTGATCGGCAAAGAACAGGTCTCGCCCGGCCAAATCGTTATTGATGTAGGTATTAATACAGTTGAAGGAGAAAAACTGGATGATGAAATTGCCGATCGGAAACTGGTTGGCGACGTTGATTTCGAGGAAGTCTCTAAGATTGTTGCCATGATTACACCTGTACCGGGAGGCGTCGGTCCTATGACCGTTCTCGGTCTTTTTCAGAATTTACTCGATTTGTGTGAGAGTTAGTTGTTATATCTGGAAAAGCTCGGCAACATGCGTAGGTTTAAAAAGTCTCCGCAGGCAATTTTGAGCACAAAATTGCCGAGGATAAGGAAAATTTGTTGCAACAAATTTTCCGGGCTTTTTAAACCTACGCAGGCTGCCGAGCTTGCACTACCTACTTGTCATGCTGGATTTTACAGGTTAAGATAGGATCATTAACACTAAATAAAAAACCATGAATAATATACCTAAAAGTTTTTGGAATGTGATCACGACTGCCGCTACTCTATTGGTAGTTTTCTTGGCCGTACTTTCTATTAAAGAGCTCAAGTCTATCGGTTATGTCGGAGTCAATGCCAATATGACCAACACTGTAAGTGTTGAGGGTACTGGTGAAGCGGTCGCTATTCCCGACATCGCTACGTTCTCTTTCAGTGTTACCGAGAACGCCAAGACCGTTGATGCTGCTCAGACCTTAGCCACCGAGAAAAGTAATGCCGCTTTAAAAGCTTTGAAAGATGCGGGCGTGGATGTTGATAAGGATATTTCGACC
>JBAYFW010000048.1:0-8004 GCA_041667005.1 Minisyncoccota bacterium
ATTCTCTTTGCCAATTTTGACTTTGAAAAGAGGCGGCTGGGCGATATAGACATGCCCACCGTCGACAAGCGGACGGAAATAACGGTAAAGCAAAGTCAGAATAAGCGTGCGAATATGGGCACCGTCAACATCGGCATCGGTGGCCAAGATAATCTTGTGATAGCGGAGGCGAGTGATGTCGAAGGTATCGCCGATAGCCGTCCCGAAAGCCAAAACCAAGTTTTTGATCTGCTCGGAACCGAGCATCCGATCCAGGCGGGCTCTTTCTATATTCAAAATTTTACCTCGAAGCGGCAAAATAGCCTGGGTCCGACGATCACGGCCTTGCTTGGCCGTACCGCCGGCTGAATCTCCCTCCACAATGAAGAGTTCCGACTCAACCGGATCGCCCGATTGGCAGTCGGCCAATTTGCCGGGTAAAGTCATGCCTTCAAGTGCACCCTTCCGAAGAACGGAATCCTTGGCGGCTTTGGCGGCTTTGCGAGCCTTCATCGCTAAGATAACTTTATTGACGATGGCTCGGGCATCTTCCGGATTCTCTTCCAGGAAGGCCGAAAAGGTCTCACCGAAGACAGTGGCCACAGCGGTCTGAGCTTCGGTACTGCCCAACTTAGCTTTGGTCTGACCTTCGAATTGGATCTCGCGGAGCTTAACCGAAACAACAGCCGTCAAACCTTCGAGGGCATCGTCGCCGGTGAAGGTCTCTTCGCCATTCTTGGCAATATTGTTATTCTTGGCGTAAGTATTCAGAGTACGAGTCAAAGCGGTCTTGAAACCGGTAATATGAGTTCCGCCTTCAGGTGTGTGAATGTTATTGGCGAAGCCTAGAACCCGAGCCGAGACATCGTCGGCGTATTGAAGAGCGACTTCCACAGACTCGACGCCTTCGGCTTTCTTCTCGCAGTAAAAGATGTTCTTATGAGCAGGCTTCAGAAGCTGGTTGGAAAACTTGATGAGAGAGACCAGGCCGCCTTCGAAGAAGAAGGTGTAGGAGGGAGCTTCTACACCGGAATCACGGATATAGAACAATTCTTCGTCCGAGCCAAAAGTAGCGATCTGCTCACGAGCATCTATAACTGAAATGCGGAGGCTTTTGATGAGATAAGCCTGCTGACGCATGACGGAGACTACTCTGGAGAAATCGAAAGCCGTGCCTTCTTTGAAAATCTCCGGATCAGGCTCAAAAGTGGTAATAGTGCCGTGAAGTTTGGAGGAGCCGATTTTCTTGACGGCAGCTTTGCGTCTGCCTTGGGAGTATTCCTGAATGTAAATACCCCCGTCACGATGGACGATGACTTTGGTGAAGACGGAAAGAGCGTTGACAACCGAAGCACCGACACCATGAAGGCCGCCGGAAACTTTGTACCCGCTGTCTTCCCCGCCGAACTTGCCACCGGCATGGAGAACAGTCATGATCATTTCAAGTGCCGAGACCTTGGTCTTGGGATGTATATCAACAGGTATACCGCGACCGTTATCGGTTATGCGAATCCGATTGTTGGGTAAGAAGACAACTTCGATGTCATTGGCGTAACCGCCCATGGCCTCATCGCGCGAGTTGTCGAAAATTTCCCAAATGAGGTGATGCAAACCGTCAGGGCCGGTGGTGCCGATATACATACCTGGGCGCTTCCGAACGGGTTCCAGTCCTTCAAGAACCTGGATGGAAGAAGCATCATAAGCGTGCTTCTTTGGTTCTTTTTCTTTGTTTTCTTTGGCCATGGTGGTGATTTACGGATGTTGGACATCCGCGTTGGTAGAAACCTCTGCATTTCGAGCGTTTTATATGAAAAAAGCGCCTAGCTTTTACCCGGTAAGTATAGCAGAAAAGCCCGTGCTATGCACGCCCCAAAGTGGGGAAAATGTGGCCTGGTTGAGGGGTGGTTTGAGGGATTTCCGGAGGTGCTACCTATGGAGGTGGCACCTCCAATTGCAGAGGTTAAACCTCTGCATTTTGTAGAGGAGAGACCTCCACCAAAAGCAGAGGTCTCTCATCTTCAAGAATCAGCTCCTATTCCTATTTCCCGCCCGTCATTATTTCCACCCCCTTCTCCGTCACGCTCGCCACCTGCTTATCATTGATCAAAACCAAAGCCTTGTGATGCTTAGGTAAATAACCCACGATGCTTTGGGCATAACTTATAAACTCTTGCTGGTTGCCATGAGGTAAGAAAAGGAAATCCACCAAGCCCAATCCCTTGAAATCTTTCAACTCTTTAACATATTCCTTCTCATCTTCATCGTAAGTAAGAAGCGTTACATCATCGGGAGCGATCATGGAGCCGGCGCTGGTGCCGGAATAGATAATCTTGCCTTTCTTAACAGCCAGGCTAATGAGGGAGTCAAAACCTTTTTGTTTGAGAAGTAAAAGCAAAGTCAAAGGGCTACCACCGGTGAAGTGGATGAGATCGAAAGCTTTAAGCATTTTGACAAAGTCGACTTTGGTCATCTTCCGAAGATCAACTGGTAAAACTTTGGCGCCCATTTTCTCAAAAGCTTTGATATCGCCACTAACCCAGGGATGATTACCGGGGATGTTATCGGTGGCGTTAGAACTTAAAATAACCTTAAGTCCGCGGCCCTTCTTGGGCAATTTCTGCGCTATCAAGTGGAGACCTTCATTGGATGAGGAGAGAAATAGTTGCATAGTGTCATTATAATGGAGAGGTTAAACCTCTACAAACTTGACGGCTTGACAAAAGAGAGGTGTGGGGACAATATAGGGCGAGACAATTAACAACACCGAGAAATCGGGGAGAGGAAATTTGAGAACAAACACTAGCAATGAAAACGGCGGGGTACATTTTTCGAGTTTGATTTTCGCGTTGATTTTTGGCACGGTTGCCATGCTTGTCGTATGCTGGCACCATACAGCCCAATCAGATTCGGAAAAGACGTCGATTCACATACAGTCCTGGGGCTGGACCGAGCTTGTCTCGGCCCCGGTGCCAATAGAGGGCACCAACCATATCAAAAACAGCCTGATGCTGGCTGCGTGTTACGAGCCGGGATCCTTCCGGACCCACGGCAAGTTCGCCAAAAAAATCACTGCGCTGGTTGTGCCAGCCTCGATTCCGGCGGCCGAGTCGCCCGACGCCTTAACGGGAGTCAGATGGGCACCGGGAGACCAGGTCTTCATCGAAAGTTTTTGCGCCTGGATCCCCGAAACCTGGGTCGGCGAACCCATGCCGTCACTGACGATGACGGTAACCAGATGGAAGCACGGTGATAGCAAACAGCTTGAGGCCAGCCAATGACAGACACTAGATCCCATTCGCTCGAACGCCGCGGAACTAAACCGCGGCGTCGTTTTGTATAAATGGAACGCCCCGCAACCTACGCACTTTTTTCACCCTGCGGCTCCGCTTCCAGTGTACCGGCATTTTCACAAAGGTCTCGCTCCAATGATTCACTCAAACTTTGGAAAATACAAACGGTACACTGGGCGCGGAATGTCCTCGGGATTCAAAAAGTGCGTAGGTTGCGGGGCTTATAGACATCATCACGAAGTATGCTACTATGTCAAACATGAAGATAAATGCGGACTCCGCGCCCAAAAAAGGATCCCCGAGGTCCGACCTATGGAATCCCAATCCCATCTACGACCTAGCCGTCATCGGCGGTGGCCCCGCTGGCATGATGGCCGCCGGACGAGCGGCCGAACGGGGCCTCAAGGTAATTTTGCTTGAGAAGAACGCCGGTCTCGGCAAGAAGCTCCTCATTACCGGCGGCGGGCGCTGCAATCTCACCAATAGCGAACCGGATCAGCGCAAGTTCCTGGCCAAATTCAAAGAAAGCGACCAGTTCCTCTTTTCGGCTTTTGCCCAGCATGGCGTGGAAGACACATTGAATTTCTTCCATTCCCGTGGCTTGGAGACCAAAGTGGAAGAAGGCAACCGGGTCTTCCCTCTTTCCAATACAGCCAAATCCGTCTGGGAAGTTTTAATTAAATATTTAGAAGAAGGTCAAGTCACCATTCGGTCTAATAGTGAAGTGACAGGCTTCATTCAGACTAAGTCGGGTATCATTGATGCCCTGCAATTGAAAGACGGCAATAAAATCTTCGCTCGTTCATTCGTCCTGGCGACGGGCGGCAAATCGCATCCGGAGACGGGCTCGACCGGCCAGGGCTTCGTTTGGCTCACCAAGATCGGCCACAAAGTTACGGCCCCTTCGGCGTCTTTGGTCCCTATCAAAGTTTCCGATTCCTGGGTCAGAGCTCTTTCGGGTCTTTCCCTGCCGACGGCCAAGTTGACTCTCTTCCTCGATGGGGTCAAACAAAGCGTCAGAAAGGGCAAAGTGCTCTTTACCCACTTCGGCCTTTCCGGTCCGGCCATTCTCAATATGAGTAGCGAAATAGCCGAGCTTTTGAAGTATGGAGAAGTCACTCTTTCCCTCGACCTCCTGCCCGCTCACGACTTCTCCACTCTCAATAAGGCTCTTCAGGATTTGTTTGCCAACGAAGACAAAAAGAAATTCAAGAATGTTCTCGACTCGCTCATTCCCAAAGCTTTTATCCCCATCGTTCTGGAGAGATCGAATATCAATCCAGACATCCAATGCAATAGCGTCACACGAGAAGAGCGTCTGTCACTGATGAAGCTTCTCAAAGACCTCCACATCCGCCCCACCGGCCTTCTGGGCACAGACAAAGCGATCATTACCTCCGGCGGCGTGGCTCTCACCGAAGTAGACTTCCGGACCATGCGCTCACGGCTTATCTCCAATCTTTACCTGGTGGGCGATATCCTCAATATCGACCGGCCCTCGGGAGGCTATAGTTTGCAATTGTGCTGGACAAGTGGGTGGGTGGCGGGGAATAGTGTGAAAAAGGAGGAGTAAGCCGGGTCGAAAGAGGTTTGGAACCTATCGCAGTTTGCGATAGGTTATCGCATATTGCGATGACCTCAGTTTTTGCACGGTAACCGGTCGCAAAATGCGACCGGTTCAAGAGAGGTGGTCGCATTTTGCGACCACCTAATCCCTGGAAAACCCAATCGGTCCTTTCGGTTTAACGGGCTCATCGATAAGTTTCTTTATAATATTGGAAATCGCGGCTATATGCTGGCCTTGTTTATCTTGTCGTGTTTCCAATTGCTCGATCTTCAGAGCCAATTCCTTATTTAAAGTAAGCATTTCCCGGAGTTTAATGAATGCCCGAACGATAAATACACTCATCTGAACAGCCCTATCACTTTTGAGAACAGCCGAAAGCATTGCAACGCCATGTTCGGTAAATGCGAAAGGTAACTGGTGGGAAAACCTCAATTTCGCAAGGTGGTCACAATTTGTGACCACCTTGTCCTTCTCAATTTGTGAAAGTTTGAATATAAAATCACTCGGAAAGCGCTCAAGATTACGAGAAACCGCCTGGTTCAAGACTTTGGTCGTGACCTGATAGAGCTCGGCAATATCTGCATCAATCATCACTTTAAATCCGCGAATAATAAATATCCGCTGACTAATAGATTCTATGGGAATTAGATCTGTCTGTGTTTCTGACATAGGAATTCTTTCTAACACTAAATATTCTCTGACTCGTTCAGGAAGGCGAGAGTAGGTTTCACTCGCAGATGAGGGGTTGCTTCAGCTTTAGTTTTTGATGCTCGCCGGGCCTACCCGGCATCACATGGACTGGCGACCAACCTACGCCACTTGTCCAACGCATCCTCGGAGAAAACCAGCCTCGAGAGTTAGTGCTCTCCGGTGAATAGATGTGGTCCTTGTCATGGGACTTATTCGGCCACTTCCTGAATGAATCAGCGAAAAATACGCTATTCATTACGAACATATCTCTGCTTAAAAATTACACAGCGGCTCAATCCTGCCTCTGTACTATTCAGTTTTAGAACGCCTAAGTAAAATGATTTGTCTCGCTCTCTGAGGAATAACCGACTGTCTGATACCGAAAAGTATAGCAAAATCTTTTTTTCAAAACAAGTTCCGAGAAAGAAAAATTCGTGTTGGAATAATAAATATTTTAATTATTCTTCCCACCCATCCCGATCATTACCAACTTCTCCTTCCGACTCAATCTCTTCAAGACCACTTCCCTGGCCCGGGCTTCCTTCAAGCTCCCAAACTCCTCCTTCCAGACCAAGTTCACCGGCCGCCGAATCTTCGTGTAATGCGCACCCGCCTTCCCATGATTGTGATCCCGCAGGCGCCGTTCAAGATCATTGGTCGAGCCGATGTAGAGCGTCTGGTCGGCACAGAGGAGGATGTAGGTGGTGGGCATAGTAAAAACTCAGAAACGTGTATGAATCTTCAATTTTTATATCCTATAGCCTCAAGAAAAATTCTGGGACTGCGAATAAGTTTCAACTTGAGAGCATTGCAAACATCTGGGATTTTGTAGAGGTCGGCTGTATTCTTTCTAGGCTTTTCCCTCGTAAATATAGTCAATTTGTTGGCTTCGGCGTAGGCAATAAGGTAAGTATCTCCACTGGATTTTCCAGAGGACTCATCAATCATTGTATACAAAGCGTTTATCTCGACAGCTCTGTTTTTATGGCTATCATCTACGCTTTTCACGAGACCTTTCCGTTTTTGTTCCTGGCACCAACTTTTCAAACCGTCGTTATTACTTCGCACCTCATCAACCATCGTGTCTAGCAGTATCCATTTGCTTTCCATCAGAGACTCCTCCATTTTTGACCAAAAAACCTTGTTGAGATCGACCTGTAGCCATAGAGAAAAATCGATCAGGGCACTCGTATCGATAATAAAAACTTTTGAAGGGTTGCTGTCATTCATATCTGCTCCGGGGAAAACCGGAGCAGATTAGCGGCTTCGACATATCCCATATTGTTATCAAGGTACGACCTTTGGACGATCCTGTTGAAAAGATCACCATTTGAATCTCTCATATTGTTGACATGGCTTCCACCGCTTTTCTGCTTGTCTTTTTCAGCTTTAGCACTAAGTCCTTCGTCCATTTCTTTCCTTATCTCCCTCTCTATCTCTTGCTCCATACCCTCTTGAATCTTGCCAAGCTCTTTCAAACGGTAAAAGATCGCAATAGGACTTACCTTGTAGAGGTCGGAAGCAATATTGATATCCCGTTTGTCATAATATCCTTTAGTGAATTCATTTTCTGGCATGAGTAGCTCGGCGGCAACTCTATTGCAAAATATCTCCTCCGGGTCAGCATCTCGCCCGGTCTTTCTAAACTCCAATGAATTGGAAACCGCGTCACTTTTCCTGAAAAAATGCGACAACTCATGAACGAAAGAGAATATCTGGGCTGACCAGGAGTCTTTGCGGTTGATGATAATAAATGGGCAATAATCATGCGAAACATATAGACCTCTCATATCTTTCACGCTTATCCTATGTTGGGCAATGGTCTTTCCAACAAATATACCTTTAGCTTCTGCCTTAGAAATCAGATAATCCAGCACCTCTTTTCTTCCGGAGGCTTTCTTTATTCTAGCCATATCTATTCCAAGCTTCTCGGTCATAAGTCCTGCTAGTTTTTTTGGCGAGCCAACTTCTTTTCCAGACCCTTGCAATTGGTTTTTTGTAAATCCGTCTTCTCTAGCGTATCTTTCCAGCTGTTTCTGTCTGGTAACCACCAAATTTATGAGTTTTTGTACCTTCTCATCATCTTTGGGATTCGACCCGACGCGATAGTCAGGAATGGCTTCATTTTTGACCAAAGTTTCCTTGGAAAAGAAGAGAAGCTCCGGGATGTTGTATGCCTTCGCAAGCTTGCTAACTTGACTCCATTTGGGCAACTCATTACCCTTTTCCCATTCAGACACAATATCCCGCCTGGAAGCTGTTACCTTCTTTGACGCGGCCTTCGTATCCAACCCCATATTTTCCCGGGCGATGCGCAAATTAGCCGTATTTATGGCTTTAACGGTGGACATGGGTGTATTTTAATGCTATAAAAACCTTTAGTCCAGCAGTTACAATTGATGGGTAAGGTCGATTACCAGTTAATTCTAACACATATGGATCATTTACAATCGAAAAGTGAAATATATATCGGGATGG
>JBAYFW010000049.1:0-7866 GCA_041667005.1 Minisyncoccota bacterium
ATTCGAACCTGCGACCAATCGCTTAACAGGCGATCGCTCTACCGCTGAGCTATCCCGGAATGAATTTCTTAATGAACTCACAACCCCTAAAACTCTTAAGTTGAGCTAGGCAATTGCTTTAGCTCATGCCAAAATGTACCATACTCGCCTTATGAAATCAAAAGCTTGAATAAGATATCCTATGTACATCCACCTCAAAGTCCTAACCGATCAAAGCAGGGAATGCCTGACCAGAATTTCAGCCGACCATTTCAAGATCAGCGTCCGTGAGCCAGCCAAGCAAAATTTGGCTAATAAGCGGATTCTAGAGATCCTAAGAGGAGAATTTCCAGGTTCAGTGATTAAGATTATTAATGGGCATAGTTCACCGAGTAAGCTGATTTCGGTGGAAAATGGGAGCTAAGAGGTAGAAAACGAGAGCTATGAGCTTGGAGGTAAGAGGTAAGAAGATAGACGGCGCACACCTAGGTGTTCAAGCTACGGATGTGATAAAATAGTGTCAGAGCTAATCACTTCGTCATATCAAATCTCTTACCAATCGTAACTCTTCTTAGCTCATAGCTCATAGCTCCTAGCTCTTACCTCTAACCTCCACTCTCATGAACATCAACATCAAAACCACCAACATCACTTTGACCCCGGCCATCAGTGATTACACCCACAAACGGCTGGAGAAATTAGCCACCTTACTTTCCAATGATCCGAGCGTGAAGTGCGATGTCGAGTTAGCCAAGACAACTTCGCACCATCACAAAGGTGAGATTTTCCGGGCGGAAATTCATGTCGTCGGCCCGGGCCGCAACGCTTATGTCAGTTCCGAACAAGAAGACCTTTATGCTGCCATCGATATTGTCAAAGACTTGATCGTAAGCGAACTTGGTACCGACAAACGCAAACGGATTTCCTTTCTCCGCCGAGGCGGCGCCAAAGTCAAAGGAATGATCAAAGGTCTCTGGCCATTCTAGTTTTTTTGGCTTTTCTAATCTCTAATTACTAAATCTCTAATTACTAATTACTGCCCTTATGTACATCCAACCGACTTTTCTTAAAAGAAATCCCCAAGCTAAAGAAGTTAACCAATGGCTTTGCATCGCTTTTCTCGGAGTCTGGTGTTTCTGGATCGTCCTTTTTTATTTAACTCAGAAAGTTGATAACGCTCTTCAACCATACAGTACTGGAGTCGCATCCGCGCAAGGCAGAGAATAATAGAGGAATTTCTAATTTTTAATTACTAATTTCTAAGAAATGACCAAGCCTCAATGACCAATTGATACCGGCATTTTTAGACATTGGGATTTGGGACTTATTTAGAAATTAGTAATTAAAAATTATAAATTTGACATTCCTGCTTCTTACTCCTTCACATATCCTCTCTCAAAATCCTCATACCTCATCACTTTGCCGCTCTCCGGCAAAACTTTTTCTATAATTAAATGGCCGTCTTTGAATGAAGCTTGCGTAACCTTGACCCGAATTTTCTCACCATTATGTTCTTGGAAGAAATAGGCCTGCGGCCATTCATGGTAGGCTTGGATTTTCCGAAAATTCAAATATTCATCGGCATTTAAATCCAATAAGCCATCTTCTTTGGTCATTTTCCGAGTATAAGTGGCAGCCGCATGATCCTGCTCCTGCGGTTTAATTTCACCTCCGAGCCATTTGGGAATAGTTTCCACGAAGAGACGAGCACCTTCCTTGGCCATCATTTCTTCATAATCTTCATAAATAGGCCATTCAGTTATCACCACTTCTTTGGTCGCCAAGATCGGGCCGTGATCCATTTCCGAATCCATAACCATGATTGTTACACCGCTCTTTTTTGAATCATCTAAGATAGCTGTCGGTAGAGGCGAGGGTCCGCGATACTTCGGCAAAAGGGAAGGGTGAATATTTAGAGATTTCTTTGGCGGCAAATTAATTATTGTATTTGGAATTATGGTGCCGAATGAAGCGACTAAGAAATAATGTGCTTTGAAGGACAGAAGCTTCTCCGTAAGCTCATTATCCAACTTGACCGGATCAAAGACAGGAATATTCTTAGAATTTCCCCAAATTTTAACTGGATTGGCAGTGAGTGTTAGCTTGCGGCCTTGAGGCTTATCTGGAGAGGTCACGATCGCGCTTGGAATCAGTCCGAGAGAAAAAAGCTCGTCGAGGACGATAATAGAGAGGCGGGAAGAGCCGAAGAAGATGAAGGAGGAGGTAGACATTGCTTTGGTATGAGTCATGTTGGTAGAGTTTAAGGTTTTAAGCGTTGCAAGTTTACAGTTGTAGTGATTAGTTGTCATTCCCGCGAAGGCGGGAATCCAAGATTTTACCTCTTAAGCTATATACATCAGTTACATCCTGGATTCCCGCCTTCGCGGGAATGACACAACAGATGCTATCGAAATAAACTAATTACTCCTTCCCCTGCGCTTCCCTTATCTCTTCCTCGGTCATTTCCCAAACATCGCTGGCTTTATCGGTAAAAAGAATACCGTTCAGATGATCGACTTCATGCTGGAAGACTTGAGCTAAGACGCCGCTCGCCCCTCGCTTCACTAACTCTCCATTCTCATCGTAAGCGGTAATCGAAGCCCGAGCTGCTCGCTTAACTTTGCCGTAAAGCCAGCGGACTGAGAGACAACCTTCTTCCAAATTTTTCTTTTCTTTGGAAAGCTTGGTGATCTCGGGATTGATGTAGACTTGATCAGAACCGTCGCCTTTGTAGGACTTATCAGCGATCTTGAGCATTCGGCCGGAAACAACGAAAATTCGGAGGTTGACCCCGATCTGGGGAGCGGCAATGGCGGCTCCGTCTTTCTGCGAAGCCAAAGCTTTCTTCATATCTTCGATCACTGCTGCGACCTTAGGGGACTTTATTTCCTCGAGTGGGACTGGCAGAGCTTCGTTATGCAGAATTGGACTGGTCCTTTGGACAATTTCAGGCATGGACAAACTATAACAGTAAAAGGAAAGATTGGGAAGCAGAAGCGTCATAGCCACCTACACACTTTTGCGCCCCTGCGGCTCCGTTTCCAGTGAACCGGCATTTTCACAAAGTTCTCGCTCCAAGGATTCACTCAAACTTTGGAAAATGCAAACGGTACACTGGGCGCGGAATGTCCTCGGGGCTTAAAAGTGTGTAGGTGGCTATTCCGAATTGTGCTTCAGGGAGTCTATAACAAACTCTCCGGATTGATCTTAACCATCACCCCCGGAGGCAAAGAGCGAAGCTTATTAACCAAATCGTTATCCGGCCAGGCGCTAGCGGGAATTTTGATGAGACCGTGGATGACCGATTGGCCGCGCGAGGTCGAGGTAAAAGCGGGGAAAATATCCATTTCGCGCGGATCAACGATCTTAGCGACCTCGGCCATTTGGGCCGCCACCTGGTCCTTCTTGCCTTCGATCGAGATTTTAACCAAAACTGAAAAAGGCGGATACAAAAAAGTTTTGCGGTCATCAAGCGTCGTCCGGTAAAAATCGCTTAAATTGCCTTTAAGGCCGTATTCGAAAACTTTTTCTTCCGGGCGTCGAGTTTGGACTAGGATTGAGCGAGTTGCCAAAGCCCTGAGTCGGATCAGGAGATACATGACTTTTTCCTGGATAAGAAAGTCCGGCAAAGAAAAGAGCGAATCCAAACTGACCACGACCACATGGTCTACTTTATTGACCAGACGCGAAAAGGCCATTTCCGTGCCCAAAAGTACGCTACCCGGGCGTGAGGAGAAATTATTCAGAGCCTCGGCTATTTCTTTTTCATTCTTGGTGATATCGGCATCAATCTGGAAGACCTCCAGCTCCGGGAACTTCGCAGCCAAAGCCTGGCGGACGCGGTCGATACCGATCCCGAGCGGCTTCAAGCGCCAGCCGCCGCAGGCTTTGCAATATTCATCGGCACTCCGTCTTTCCCCACAGACCCGGCACATGAAGAAATTCCGACTGCTTTCCTTGGATAGATAGAGAACGACCGGCGTCTGACAATTATTACAAGCCACGACAGTCTGGCAATCATCACAGACGGTTATAGGCGAATGGCCGCGGCGCAAAGCCAGAAGGAAAAGATGGGTGTTTTCTTGGATATTTCTCTCAATTAGCTCTTCCAGTTCCTTGGAAAGAATTTGAAAATTATCAATGAGAATTTTGTCCTGGCGCGGCTGGCCGGCCGAAAACTCTTTTATTTCCGCCACATCAGGATCCAAGTTGTCATTATCGGAGGCACAATTGATAGAATTGTTAGAATCAATTTTCGTCGTATTATTAGACAAATCAGATACCGAGTCGCTCGCGTCATCTTCAATGACCGCGTTCTCAATTTGCGCCGCTGATATATTTTTTGGCTTTGGCACAACTGGCCCAGAGGCTTTCTCTTTTGAACGAAGATCGATGAGATAATCCCGAGCGGTCGAAACAGACCGCCACTTGAAAGGCGAAGCTTGGTCGAGCTCACCCTTCTCAACTCTTTCCAAAGTAGCCAAGCGCAGCAGACTGTCCCCCAAATAGACACTCTGACCACGGCGAGAGGCGATCATTTCTATAGCCTGACGCAGATCGAGATAGGGGGATTTCTGACCAATCCAGCCGCGACTATTCTCTCTTTCGACAATTACGGTTTCAATATCTCCCCGTGGCAAGAGACAGAAAGAAGATGTCGCTACGACGACAACTGAATGCTCAGTCTCGGACATTTTTTTCCATTCCGAAAGAAGTTTCTTGTCAGTCAAAGATGAATTCAACTGAAAAATGTAGCCTTCGATACCTTTTTCCAGGGCTTTGAAAATCTGAGTTCCATCTTCGATGGTCGGGATATAGACAGCCACCGAGCGCTTGCGAGCGAACTCTTGTCTGATCAAGCTTCGCCATGAGCTCAATCGATCGTCATCGTCGCCCTGAACGGCTAAGATATTGCCAACACCAGACCTTTTGTTTTCAAAACCGGCGACTTCAAATGAATTCTGCCGAGGCAAAGGGGCGGCAATCTTACCGGCATTTTTGAGAATAGAATCGGAGATAAGCCCATCCATGACCGCCCCGACTGTCGTGGCATAAAATTTGGCCAGGTCTTGGCAGACCTCGATAAAGATGGGGGGCAGGAAAGCTTCGGCATCGACTTTGCTTAACTTGCGAATGGCGAACGGAGCGTCTTTGATGTCGCTTTTAAGCTCACTTACCGGTTGGACTTTGGTAACAACGGCTTGAATACTTTTCGACCGAAGCGGCACCGTCACCACCGCCCCTACCGGCATTTCTACTCCGGAGAAATAGGAAAGTTCCTCGGCCACTTTAGAACGGGAGAGGGGGATGACAGTAATGATGTTCATGGCTTAGTTATAGCGCAGAAAGTAAAAAGTTCCTACTTCGCTCTCCCTTCGGTCGAGCTTCGAAGGACAAGTAAAAGGCAAAAATCAAAAGTGAAAAGTCATTTAGTTGTCATTCCCGCGAAGGCGGGAATCCAGGATCAAAACACAAATAGCTGTTTAGGTTACATCCTGGATTCCCGCCTTCGCGGGAATGACAATGCGAGCGATTTACTTTTCACTTTTGATTTTTGCCTTTTGACTTCTAACTTTCAAAAGTTTCAATCTTAGCTCCCAGCTTATTAAGCCTAGACGCCAAATCTTCATAGCCCCGATTGATATTGTAAACATTACGAAGGACGGAAGTGCCTTTGGCGGCCAACATAGCGATGAGAATTACCACGGACGGACGCAAAGCGGGCGGACAATCGATCTCGGTCGCTTTGAATTGAGTGGGGCCCTTGATATAGAAGCGATGAGGATCACCGAGAATAGTCTCGGCTCCCAGCTTGTCCAGATCTTTGAGATAGATCATCCGATCTTCGTAAGCCCAATCGTGAATAAGGGTCTGACCTTCAGCCACCGCTCCGATAACGACGAAGAATGGCAAGTTATCGATATTGAGGCCGGGATAAGGCATGGCGTGAATCTTTTCTTCCAAAGCTTTGAGTTTGGAAGATTTGGTTTCGATGTCGACCAGATTGGTCAGACCATTTAAAGCTTTATATCGATTGGTAATCTTGTACGAAAAACCCATTTTCTCAAGCTTGAGCAATTCCAATTCCAGGAAATCGACGGGACACCGCTTAATCGTAATAGCCGAATCTGTGACAATAGCCGTGGCAATGAGGGACATGGCTTCGATGGGATCTTCCGAAAGAAAGTACTCAACCGGCCTATTCATTTCGGAAACACCCTGAACAACTAAAGTCGAGGTGCCGATACCCTCGATCTTGACTCCCAGAAGTTGCAGGTAGAAACAAATATCTTGAACTTGGTAATTGGCCGAAGCGAACTTGATAGTCGTCTTGCCGGACAATTTGGAGGCTACCATAAGAACCGTCTCGGTCACCGTATCGCCGGCTTCGTAAAGAATGATTTCAGTATCGTGAGAAGGGAAACCGCTATGAGAAACTTCATAATATTTGGACTTGGCTTCAATCTTAACCCCCAACTTTTCCAAAGCGTAGAAGTAGGGCTTAACGGTTCGCGTGCCGAGCTTGCAACCGCCGGCTTGTGGTAGGTCAAATTTTTTCAAAAGATGAACGAGGGAACCGATAAGCATAATGCAACTCCTGGTCTTGGCGGCGGCTTCGTAATCAATAGTTTCAAGATTGAGTTTTTCGGGTGGAGTAATGACAATATCGCTCTCCTTCCATTCAACGCTAACGCCAATGCTTTGGAGAACTTCGATAATCCGGTAAACCTCTTCAATCTTGGGAGCATTTTTAATTGTGGTCGCGTCTTTATTCAAAAGGGAAGCGCAAAGCAAGCCAACGGCGCCGTTTTTGGAAGTCCGGACGGTAATCTCGCCATGGAGCTTATGGCCGCCCTCAATGCGGAAATTCAAGACACTTTTGGCTGATTTGGCCTCGTTATTCATGGCTTATTTATAGCATAAATGAGAGGAATTTAAGAGGGCTTGCATTATTAAACAATGTGTGGTATTGTTGAATGCGGTGGCCTGTCAAAAGCACACCTGAAAAATGAGAACTCTTAAAGAAATTGTCGCCGAACTGCGTAGCTCGGCGCCACGGAACTCTTACTCGGTCTGGAAAACCGGGCAAGGAAAAGTTCCAAGCAAAAAAGGGATAAGACGCTTTAGAAAACAAATGAAGAAGCGGCAAGTATGGCCGCTTCAATAGAAAGGAGGCACGAAATTAGTATGGGGCGTTGTCATGTGCAACGCCTTCTTTTTTATACGGATGTCGGACATCCGTAGTAAAACTTCCTGAAAAGTGCTAATCTAGTCACAGAAGAAAGGAGGCGCCCATGAATGGAAATTAGCCGTGCAGTACGGTAAACCTTAACCGGAAGGAGGTGGTTTAAAAAAATTCCGCTTATAGCTCATTGCCCTGGAGCGCCGCACACCACGGCGCTCCAGTTTTTTGCAAAGGTCTCTCCTCTGCAAACCTCCTCAAACCCTTGAACTACACCCATTCTATGTTAACATCTGCCCATGAGTTTCTTTTCTCCAAAACTGGGAATAGACTTGGGTACGGCCAACACTTTGGTCTTCGCCCCTGGACGGGGAGTGGTTATGAATGAGCCGTCAGTCGTCGCCATTACTCAAGTCGACCGCAAAGTCTTGGCTGTCGGCAATGAAGCCAAGGAAATGTTGGGCCGGACCCCTGATGAGATTATCGCTTACCGCCCCATGAAAGACGGTGTTATCGCCGATTACCGGGTGACCGAAGCTATGCTCCGCTATTTTATCGATAAGGCTCTTGGTCGTTTCTCTCTTTTCAAACCCGATGTCATGGTCTCGGTGCCGGCCAGCATTACTTCGACCGAAAGGCGAGCCGTTATCGAAGCAGCCATCCGGGCCGGAGCCAAGAACGCCTACGTCGTCAAGGAGCCGATC
>JBAYFW010000050.1:0-7767 GCA_041667005.1 Minisyncoccota bacterium
AATTCTGAACCAGAAATAGAGAAGAAAGCCACATTAGCTTCGCCGGCCACCGCTCGAGCCAGAAGTGTCTTTCCGGTCCCGGGCGCACCCATAAGAATCACTCCCTTAGGAATAGCCGCCCCGATCTCGATGAACTTTTTGGGATTTTTGAGAAAGTCGACAATTTCCGAAAGTTCCTGCTTAGCTTCCTTGGCACCGGCTACGTCTTTGAAAGTGACTCTCTCTTTGCTATCGTTAGGCAAGGTGATGCGGGCTTTGGATTGACCGAAAGTCATGGCTTGCATCCCCGCTCCCCGCATCTGTCTCGAGATCATCCAGATAAAAAAGGCCAGGAAGATGAGAGGAATAATAAATGGCCCCAGCTGGCCGAACCAGTATAGGAAACCGCCGGGCTGATCAACTTCTATAGTTGTCGAAGCTAGCTTGGCCGGCGTTACTCCAAGACGTAGCAAGGATTCGGTCAAAGAAGAATCACCCTCCTTCTGAGCAGTCTTAACGCTCTTATCTGAATAGGTAGCGCTAATCTCGTCACCGGAAAGTTTTATGAAAGTAATTGAACCTTTCTGGATGTCGGTCGCGATCGAGGACAAGGTGGCACCCTTGGCCGGAGCTGAGTCACGGGAAATGAGTTCAGCGTAAACGGTAGCAATCAAAAGAAAAACGACGACTGTAATAGTCAGGGTATTGAAAAAGCCGAAATGGGGCGGAAACCAGCCGTTGCCGCCTTTTTTGGCCTTATCGTTAGGGTTTTGAGCATTACCGTCAGCCATCTCTTGATTATACAGAAAAAGGTGCCGAAAGAAAGCTTTTTGTTGAGCTTGGTGAATTGTTCTCCTGCGACAAGTCTCCGCAGGTCATTTTCAGCAGAAAATGACCGAGGATGAGGAAAATTTGTTGCCTGTCCTGCGAAGCTCTGAGCTTGCGAAGAGCGTAGTAGGGCAACAAATTTTCCGGGCTTGTCGCAGGGGAATAATTCACCAAGCTCTAAGCAATGTTCCTTTTCATGGGCAAGCGAACAGTGACGGTGGTGCCCAAATTAAGTTTTGATTCGATAGCGATAGTTCCGCCGTGCATTTCGATAATCTTCTTGGAAACATAGAGGCCGACGCCGCTTTCGTCCGGCTCCAAGCGCAGGGCGTTTTCTCCCCGATGAAGACGATCAAAGACATGCGGCATATCGTTCGGATCGATACCGATACCATTATCGACTACTTTAATAACAGCCTGATCGGCTTCTCTTAGAAGAGAAACTGCAATATCCCCGTGCTCCGTATACTTGCAAGCATTGTCGACAATATTAACCAGAGCAGCATAGATCTTTTCAGTATCGGCCTCAACCCTCACTTCCTGCGCGAGTTCAAGTCTGACTTTATTACCTTTCTTAACCGAAACAAAAGCTAACTCCTTCACAACAGTTTGCAATAAAGCGGAAAGATCGACAGCCGAATACGCAAGCGAGACGTAGTTGCCGGAAATATTTTCAGCCGTCTTCAGCATCTCGTTTACAATCGTAATCGAATCTTTGACTCGATCGAGACTGGCGGCAATAATCGTTCGGGTCTCTTCCGGCAGCTCCGGACCGCTCCCCAGACTTTCCAAGGCGAACCTGACTCCGGAAAGCGGTGTCCGCAGACGATGCTGGGCCACCGACAAGAAGTCCGATTTCAATTCGTCGATATGGGTCAATTCAGCCAAGCGGCGGGCTGTTTCCTCTTTCTCGTATTTGACTCTCAAAGTCTCGACCACGATCCGATACATGTAGAGAGCGATTACCCCAACTAAGATTGTTTGGAAAATGTGCTTGGCAATAAGCGTTCCATCAATCTCGTTTGCCGGGTGAGTAAAAATTATGAGAGCAAAAAGAAGAGTCAAAAATACGCCAATATTCCTGGTGGTTCGCCGATCGAGATAGGCCACCGAAACGATAAAGGGGAAAATTATCAGGAAATTTAAGGAGCTGTTTACTCCCCCGCTCATGACGATAACCAGGATAAAGAGGAGAACAAAAAGGTAGCGGTTCAAATTGAAGAAAATATCCTTCTTGGTATATTCGTGAAGAACCAGGAGAATCGCGTCGACCAAACCAACAACGAACATCAGAATTATCATATCCGAAAGTGCATAGCCTTGAACGGTCCATTGAAAGTAGGCAGGAAAAAGAAGGGCGGCTAAGCCGGCCAAGATCGGCACTATCGCTCCGACCAGTTCGGCCACATAGTAATAATTCTTGAGGTGGACGGTTCTCTCTTTGGTTTTTGCTGGATTGGGCAAGTCTTGAGGAGAACTTGATTTCATAGGGGAATTGTAGCAGAAAATTAATAAGGTAGTTAGGCTGTTAAGGTTATAGAAATACAAACAAGAAGCCCCACCGAAGCAGGGCTTTGATGAGCGTTGATGAGTAGCTCTTAGGACTGGATTTGTGTTTTTAATGCCAGTTCAATGGCATCTTCGACATTGGGGAGAAAATTTATCCCCTTCTGTCCAACTTTCACCCACTCTGGTGTGGTTTCCGGCGTTGACCTTATTTTGCCTTGAAATTGCCCAGCCTTGTACACTCTCCAAGAAAAGGTTTTCGATGTACCATCTTTTCTTTTGATAGTTGCCTCAAAAAGCTTCGGTAGCTCTACCAAATCTTCGGGATTAACCATCAAACCCGTTTCCTCGATAAGTTCGCGCTGAGCTGCCTCTAACGGTGTCTCCGATGGCTCTACCCTCCCGGAAGGTAGGCCATATGTACCCGTCAGATGATCGGCCGATTCGCCATGCCTTACCAGCAAAACGACATCGTCCTTAAAAAGAACAAGACCGACTGTTGCTATTACTTCCGACATGGAGCATTTATAACATATTCTTTTACTTCGTGGAATAGGAAATAGGTGAATTTGCGCCCAAAGCACAAGAAAGTTTACAGGCCATTTGCGACATTCCTTTTAAGCAAAAGGATCTGAATTACTATTTTGTTTCTAACCCTTCCACATATCTACTAATAAGTGTTTCCTTTTTCTCCCTCCTCCATTTCTTTATTTGAACTTCTCTGGAACGTGCATCTTTCAAAGTATTATATTTCTCTAGAAAAACAATCCTAAAGCCGCCCTCGTGAGTAAAAGTTGCTCCGGCTTTACGGTTATGATCTCTTAGACGTCGTTCAGGATTATCAGAGACACCGACATAAAGCCGGTTGTTCTGATCATGAATCATGTATACAAAAGACATGACAGAATATTATCAAAATATTTGAAGCCCTTCGACTTCGTCTCGCTACGCGAGACTTCGCTCAGGGCACTCGCCTCGCTTTGATAAGATAAATGGCGTCGGTTTCTAGAGTGGCTTGCCACGACGGTTCGACAAGCTCACCGTAAAGCGAGCTAGGCGAGTCAAGAGTGGCTTGCCACGAGCGAGCGAAGCGAGTCGAGTGGACATGCCGGGAATCGAACCCGGGTGCAAAGAAGGTGTTTCGAACGATTCTACGGCGGTAGAAAACTTTGAATTTAATGGGAAGGCTCGAAAGTGAACAAAACGCCTTTCCACGATCTCTAGGTTTCGGATAAGAAAGTGAGAAGCTTCCCTAACCTACATCCCGATAATTACGCCTGCCCTACTGTATGGATCCCAATAGAGAGACGGTCCGCGTTAAACGCGGGCGAATGCAAAGTCCTGGACTCCGAAATACGGAGAGACGGTGTTTTTAGCATTTAGAGTTTCCATCAGATTTACGAGTTAATGGTGCTCGCGCCGCACGGACGGACACGCTTTATTGTCTATGCCGATCATGCCCAATGAGAGAGGTAGGAGGTAAGAGATAAGAGATAAGAAGAAAATTCCTTCTTAGCTCCTACCTCTTACCTCCTAGCTCCTGCATTTTCAACGATCTCTAAACTCCCTCCTCGTCGTTCTATCTGTTTCCCGCTTCTTGATACTTTCGCGCTTATCGAACTTTTTCTTGCCGCGAACCACTCCAACGGAAACCTTAAGGAGATTGCCTTTATTATATATGGAAATAGGTACTATTGTCAATCCTTGGCCAGCTTCGAGATCGGCCAACTTGGCGATCTCTTCTTTGGTAAGAAGAAGACGGCGGTTGCGGCGGGGTTCATAGCCCACGGGGGTATTCTTCTCCTGATAGGGTGGAATAAGAACATTCATAAGGTAAGCTTCCCCGCCACGCACTATCACGTAAGAGCCCTCGAGCGAACCTTGGCCTTTCTTCAGAGATTTGACTTCAAAACCGGACAACTCAAGGCCGGCCTCGAATTTCTCCAGGATTTCATAGTCGAAATGGGCGCGTTTGTAGGTAACTAAGTTGGCCATAAAGAATATGGTAACACAAAGAGGATTTTTCAGAGAAGTTTCAGAAAACATGCACCAGAAGGACATTTTGAGCCGCCATCAACTACAACGCCCGACTAACCACCTTCGACATGGCGGCGAAAACTAGCGGCATCCTCGCCGCTGTTTTAGCCATTGCGGCGAGGATGAACGCGTGTCCTTCTGGTGCATGTTTTCTGAAACTTCTCACATACCGCTTTCAATTTCTACTCGCAAAATGTACACTTAACCATCATGAGCGAAACCAACTGGAAGCTTTACAGCCGGAACGGCGAGGCTTGGCAATCAATACTGAACGACTGCCGCTTGGCCGAGAAAAGCATCGTCCTTGAACAATTCATTTTCGTCAACGACGACTTTGGTCGGGAGCTCATCGACATCTGTGCCAAGCGAGCCGCGGCTGGAGTAACCGTTCGCTTCCTCTGGGACGCCGCCGGCAGCTTCACCTTCTTTGGTACCGGTATTGCCGAAGATTTGAAAAAGAGAGGTATTGAACTTCTTTTCTGGAAGACACTCGTTCCCGGTTACTTCAAAGTGCCCAACTTCCGAGCTTGGTATTTCCGCAACCATCGCCGAACATTAGTTATCGACGAGAAAATCGGCTATACCGGCAGTATTTGTGTCGATGACCGTTTTCGGAATTGGCGCGATACCAATGTCCGGGTTGAAGGGCCAGTAGTCAGTGAAATGAGCTTGGCCTTTGAAAGAATGTGGTCAAGAGCATTGAAGACAAAGAAACAGCCACGAAGAAGACCGGCCAGTCGGGCCGAGTTCAGATATATTACCAATTATCCCGCTCCCGGCCGACGCCACGTTTACAAAGCTTTGATCGAGGCTATTCGGAAAGCAGATAAGACCGTATACATAACGACCCCGTATTTTGTCCCCACTCACCGCCTAGCCAGAACCTTGAAGGCCGCCTCTAACCGCGGCGTTGATGTTCGCTTGATCATTCCCGAGAAATCCGACCACTACGCCGTTGACTTAGGAGCCCGGGCTTTCTTCAAGATGCTTCTTACAGCCGGAGTCCGGATTTTCCTCTACACCGGCAATATGATTCACAGCAAAGCCACGACTATTGACGGAACTTGGGCCACAATCGGTTCCATGAACCTCGACAGCGCTAGCCTCCTTTATAACTTTGAAGCCAACTTAGTCACGACCAATGACCAGTTTGCCCAGGAATTAACGGAACATTTCAAGAAAGATCTCCTAGAAGCCAAAGAAGTCTATCTCCACGAATGGAACAAGCGTTTTTTCCTCGAGAAAATCCCGGAAATATTGATTCATTTGGTAAGAAAGTTTCTGTAATAATAAGCAGCGGCAAGCTTGCATACAACCATCCTCTATGCTATAAATAGAGCCTGAAACCACAAGACCTTGGCTATCCGCGTTAAAATCAACCATCAGATCAAAGCGCCCGAATTACGGGTTGTCACGGCCGAAGGTGAGAACCTCGGCGTTATAACCTTATCCGTTGCTTTGGCCGAAGCGGAGAAGCGAGGTTTGGACCTGATCGAGATCTCCCCTTCGGCATTGCCGCCAGTGGCCAAGATCATGGATTACGGCAAGTATCTGTACGATGAAAAGAAGAAGACCAAGGTCGCCAAAGCCAAGGTTCAGACGAGTGAGCTCAAGGTTGTCCAAGTCAAGATCGGAACCGGCGAGCATGACCTCAACCTCAAGGCCAAAAGAGTTTCCGAGTGGTTGGCCGAAGGCAATCGCGTCAAAATCGACCTTTTCCTGGTTGGCCGAGCCAAGTACATGGAAATGAACTTCCTCAAGGAACGCCTTGAAAGAATCATGAAGTTGGTCACGGTCGAATTCAAGATCGGCCAGGCCATTACTAAAGGGCCTAAGGGATTAAGTATAGTTATTGAGAAAAAATAATCAGAAATTAGTAATTTGAGATTAGAAATTAGACATTAGAAAAGGCTTTCTCTAATATCTAATCTCAAATTACTAATATCTAAACCACATGATCAAAAGCAACAAATCATACTTGAAGAGATTCAAGATCACCCGGACCGGCAAAATCATTTCCCGGAAGCCCGGCCAGAACCATTTCAACGCCAAAGAGCGGACCTCGACTAGCATGGGCAAGCGCCGCAGTGTTATCGTCAACATGAGCAACAAATCCAAGAGCCGTTTCTTGGCAACGAGTTTTTAAGAATAGAGGTAAGAGCTAGGAGGTAATAAGAGGTAAGAAGATTTGCGCAATTTGATACAAAAAACCAATCTGAATTATCTTCTTAGCTCTTACCTCTTAGCTCCTAGCTCTTACTTCATTATTTACATTAATTAGCAATTATTAACCACTAAAACCACCATGACCCGAGTTAAAAAAGCCGTTAACGCCCTGAAGAATCGCCGCAGTATCCTCAAAGCCGCCAAGGGTTTCCGTTTCCGTCGTTCCAATACCGAGAGAGCCGCCAACGATGCTTTGATGCATGCCGGCGCTTACTCATTCGCCCATCGCCGCGACAAGAAAGGCGATTTCCGCCGCCTTTGGAATGTTAAGATCAACGCCGCCCTCCGGCCGCTTGGTTTCTCCTATTCCAAGTTCATTGGCTCGGCCAAGAAAGCTGGTTTAGCACTTGATCGCAAATCCTTGGCCCATTTGGCCGAATTCAAGCCTGAAGCTTTCAAGAAAGTCGTCGAGAAGGTAGGAAACGTGAAGTAAGGAGAAAGTCGATATATTGCGTTGGTCTAAGTGCAAAGTGATATTTAGTGCAAAGTGAAAAATGCAAAGTGCAAAATTGTAGTGAAAATTTGTTAAGTTATCCTTGCCCTAACTTTTCACTATTAACTTAAACTTTGCACTTTGCATTTTTCACTTTGCACTACTCCAATTCGTACCCCCCTCCCAGCTCCGGCACCACCGCCTTCACTCCCAACTCGTCATTCAACCTCTGAGCCAGGTGCATCGAAGCACCCGGTTCACCCATGGCCACGAAAACTTTCTTTAACTTGTCCGTACCAGTCGAAACAAACTCCACCAAATGGTCGCTATCACGGTGGGCTGAATAGCCGTAGAGAGTTTCGATCTGGGCTTTGACTTTGATCGCCTCATGGCCGATATGGACTTTCTTGGATCCATCAGCCAATTGCCGCCCCAAAGAACCGGCCGTCTGATAACCGACCAAGAGAACGGTATTTTTGGTCTCGGGCAGATAATGTTTCTCGTGGCTAATAACCCGTCCGCCGATCGACATTCCCGAGCCGGCTAAGATGATCTTGGCGCTCTTTATCTTTTCAATATCGCGCGATTCATTCTGGGAAAAAGAATACTCCAGGCGGGGAAATTTAAAAATATCATCGCCGCCGCGAATTTGGGCTTGGATTTTTTCATTAAAAAATTCCTGACCACGGGCATAAATCTCGGTAGCCTTGATGGCCATGGGAGAATCAATAAAGACTGGGACTGACTTAATCTTGCCG
>JBAYFW010000051.1:0-7554 GCA_041667005.1 Minisyncoccota bacterium
AATAGAAAAGGTCTTAGCTGACAACTCCAAAGTTGTGGCCGAGTATAAGGCTGGCAAATTAGCTTCGCTCCAATTCTTAGTCGGCCAGGTCATGAAGGCTAGCAAAGGCTCCGCTAATCCGGAGACGGCAAAGGAATTACTACTAAAGAAGATGGGGTAGCACCTGTGAGAAGGTTTCCTTTCTGACAAGTCGAGAAGGCGATTGCTGCGTTAAAGCTTGCGGAAGGCGGTCATGAGAGAATTTGCCAACCAAATCAGTCGTAACCGATTCGCAGACTTGTCAGAAAGGAAACCTTCTCACAGGTGCGTCATCAGATACTTGGTGGCAATTCCCTACCCCAAACGCTTAGATAGCTCTTTTTTGAGAACCTTAATAGAGTCGTCATCAAGGACAGAAACAGTCAGGATAACTTTACTAAAGCTTCCTAAAGCCTTTTGGGCTTTGCTAACAACCTCGGTTGAGACCATGTCAGTTTTAGTAAGGATTATTAATTCTTCCTTCTCTGGCAAGCCTTCGCCATATTTTTCAATCTCACTTCTGACAGCCTTGTAGGCTTTGACTATGTCTTCATTTTCCAATGAAACAAGGTGTAAAAGGATCCTTGTTCTCTTCATATGCTTCAAGAACTTATGGCCGAGGCCTTTGCCTTCCGCCGCCCCTTCGATAAGACCGGGAAGATCGGCCAAGATGTAGCCGCCAGGCAAGGCACCAAGATTGGGATCAAGAGTGGTAAATTCATAACTGCCAACTTTAACGCCAGCCGAAGTCAGAGCATTCAAAAGACTGGATTTGCCGGCATTGGGCAGACCGACCAGTCCGGCATCGGCGATCAAATCCAGTTCGACTTGGAAATCCGCTTCTTCACCCTCGAAACCTGGAGTTGATTGTTCCGGACGTATATTGGTCGAAGCCTTGAAATGCTCGTTACCAAGACCGCCGCGGCCGCCATGTAGAATCTTCAATTCCTGACCTTCTTCTATAAGCTCGACCGTCCTTCCACTTTGCAAATTTTTTACTACTGAACCGATGGGTAATTCGATATAACAATCCCGGCCCGTACGACCTTGCTTGCTTCCATTCTGCCCATCTTCCCCATTCTCTGCGGCAAACATCTTAACTGACTTATGGCGAGCCAAAATGTTGATGTCACGAACAGCCCTGACATAGACATCGCCGCCGGGCCCACCATTACCACCAGCCGCACCGGAATACTCCTTATTCTTCTCATGGCGCCAGCGAACAACCCCGATCCCGCCTCGGCCGGCTTGCGCGTGAAATAGGATTTCGTCGATTAATGCCATGGTGGTTAGAGTTTGATTGTTGGTAATTTGGGAGTAAGTTTACAGTTTACAGTGATAAGTCATTAGTGCAACACTTATTAACTGTTCACTACGACTGTAAACTTATAACTGTAAATTGTAAACTACCTCACTTCCCAGCTTCAAGACCATCAGCAAACGAGGTCCGATATATCTCCAAGAGAGCGAAGAGAAACGCCAGAATAAGCGGCCCCAAGACAAAGCCGATAGGCCCGAAAGTGACTATGCCACCAAGGACTGAAATGAGTATAAGAAAAGGATGGATATGGACTCCTTTGTTAACCAAATGGGGACCGAGAAGATTATCGATAAGACCGACCGCCACTAGACCCCAGAGAGCCAAACCCAAAGCATAAGAATACTGGCCAACAATAACGAGGTAGACTACGCCGGGCACTAAGACCAAAGCTGTGCCCAAGCCCGGAATGAAGGCGGCAATCGAAGCTACTGCCCCCCAAAGAGCCGGAGCCGTAATACCGAAAACATAGAAACCGAGCCCCGTCAGAAATCCCTGAATCAAGCAAACGACTATTGTTCCGCCAAAGACCGAAAGGACGGCTTTTTTCAAGGTTATAGTTATGTACTCATCATGCCGATCAAGAAGCGGACTCCAAGAAACAAACTTCCTCTTGATCATTGCTCCGTCGCGCAGGAAATAGAAAACCGACAAGAGAAAGACAAAGATAAAAGCCGCTACAGTCGCCACCCCGGTAAAGACTTTGTCCAAGTTACTAAAGACCCAGACTAGGACGTTTTTCAGGTATTCAGTAATGTTCAGAGAATCGAAAGAATAAGCCGGAAAGATATTAAACAGATGGTCAGAGACCCCTTGGGAAAGATTATTCAAGCTTGTAATGACCTGGGAACGGCCTGATTCATCGGTCAAAATGCCATAGAGGCTTTGAACTTCAGAGTAGATCTGACCGGCCAAGAAAAACAGTGGAATAATTATGACGGCAATCAAAATAATAACCGTGAGCAAGGCGGCCAAACTGTCCGTAAATGTACTAGTTCCGAACCAGACGGATAAACGGCGGTATATAGGGTAAGCGATAACTGAAACAGCAATACCCAGAACGATCGGCGTTAGAAAAGGCAGGAAGATGAAAATCGAGGCTATAACAGCACAGAGCAAAAGCACAAAGAAGAAATATGAAGAGATGCGCGATGTCATAAGAACACTCTAACACATCTTTTACATTTGAGCTATGTTGGCTATTTTGGCCCAGCGGGTATCGGCGAAACATTGGTTGGTTCTTTGATTCCAACTTTCCTCTCAATTCGCTTGACCCGATCTCTAAGAAGCGCATGCTCGCTCATAGTTGTGTAATTAAGATAGATGTTGTCGAGCTGGTTTTGGACTCCTGTAAATCCAAATCTCATTTCCTTTTCAAGAGAGTTTATGCGACTTTCAAGCCCATCTATCTTACCAGAAAGTCGATCTTCTAAATGCGAAATCATGACTGCTAAGTCATCAATCGTAATCCTGCCTGATTTGGTTTTTTGCTGTGTTGTCATAAGGTTTATGATTATGATTATCTACTAAACAGCTTCTTGCAGGAGAAAATCTGTGCAAACATTTTATCAAATACAAAAGTCTCTACAACTCCACAGGCGTCATAAAATGTGCCGCAATGATAAAATTTACAATGAGAAGCAGCTGACTAGATTTCCTTAACTTCCTTAAGCTCCATCTTTATAATTTTAGCTGAATAGGTGGCATCTGACGGGCGATCAAAAAGAAAGTTACCCTTGAACAGTTTCTCCGAGAGCAGCATTGGCAGCCAATGAATATCGTCGGACCACATCTGTTCAAAAGGAATGGCTTTAATATCAAACCATTTCGGACTCATTTCGTCACTCTCGAGCGGTTTGCCTTGAAATTTTGTAGCAGAAAAAATGTGAACTTCCAGCGTTTTAGGATCATTCTCGAAAGCGAAGTCGATCACTCCCCTTTTGGTCATGTCGAGAGCCGTAAGACCCGCTTCTTCTCTGAGTTCCCGTAAAGCCGCCTCTTCAATATTTTCTCCGGACTCGACTTTTCCTCCAAAACCGTTCCACCGCCCTATTCCAAATCCTTTCTTTTTAAGACCCAGTAATATTCTTGAGTCTTGATGAACAACGCAGATGGTGTATTGCTTTTTCATACTAATAATCATAGCACTTGAATACTTTTGTTCAAAAAAGACCTGGTTGCATACTCGTGTTCCGTATGTATAATGCTCGAAGAAAGGAAACATTGGTATGTCAAAAAATCAAATACATTGGTCTTTAATGGCGTCCATCGCCATCATATTGGTTATAGCTGTCTGGAAATTCGGGGGCCCGTCCAAATATAGCCTCAGGGAGATGGCACTCGATAATGAGACTCTCCCACAAATCATCTCGACTTGGACCAACCAAGTCGCGACAAATGGTTGGTGTCAATAAATACTGTGTATAACTCATAAACGCGCGGCGCATTTTTTAATAATTAGACGGTCAGATTTCTCCACCCGATGGCGCTCGCGATATACTTCTCCGCCGAGGCGTCCGATTGGAAGTGATGGTCGGATACCGCAGTTCGTCTCCGAATCTCCCGGAACGATCTCTCCACTTTGTTTGAAGTGCGGATCATCTTCCAGTCCTCTTTCGGGAAGTCAAAGTAAGTAAGCGACCGATTCACATTGAAGAGGAGGCTGGTCACGGCCCGGGGCTCGTTTACCTGCCATCTTTTTTCCATATCCTTCAAATGAGCGACGGCTTCCTCTTTGGAAGAGCAAGCGGTCAGCTTCTTCAAATCGTCCGCTACCGCTCTCTTGTTGACATGCCTTGTATGCGCGAGCACATTCCTGTACCGGTGGGCGATACAGATCTGCACCGGCATGGAGGGCGCCATATCCTCAAGGGCCGAGAGCAGTCCCTGCCCGTCGTCGGCCGATATGAGCTTGGCGCTTTTGATGTCAAAGCCCCTCTTGTGAATCGAAGCGATCAATTCTTTCCATTCGTCGGCGCTTTCGCCACCCGCCAGGCGAAAGCCCAGGAATGTCCCTTGCTGTCTTTCCTTGCTCCAGCCGTATACGGCAAGCGCCACGCGGTCTTTTTTGCGTTTGGTGAGGCTTCCCAGGGAGGAGAACCAGATACCGTCCGCATACAGGTAATCGAAGGATTCTCCGGCAAGAGAGCGGTCGTTAACCTTGAAGGCTTCCTCTTCCGAGAGAGCTTCATGGAGACGCCTGGTCGTCTGGGGCGGCACCGCTTTGCCGAAGAGAAGCTTCCCCAGCTTGTCGATCTTCCTCTGGCTTATGCCGGCAAGGTGCATATGGGCTATGAGATCCTCGAATGATCCTCGGGCAGTCTCGAATACAGAGAGAGCCCTGATATCATGGTCTCCGTTTCCGGTGCGGAACCTCGGAATGTCGACCGGCACTTTTCCGATGTTTGACACCAGGTTGCGATCGTACGATCCGTTGAAGACGAGGTGCTTCTCCGCTTCGCGATTGCGGATGCCCTCCATCTCCGATCTTACGCAGACCTCGACGCAGGATTTGACGGCCTGCTTCAGATTGTCGCCGAGGGCCGAAAGCAGGTAATTCGAGAGCTCTTCCGCGGTATTGAACCCGCCGCGGCGGGATGTGGTACGATGTTTCATACGAGTAGGCGATGTTGGTTATTGGCTGTTAACACTCCAATGATACCGCATCGCTTATTCGTTTTTCGTATACACAGTATATTTATACTCTATCGACAAATGTCGCTCTGGAGGTAACCAACAACACAAAAGACCCTTCCTGGTCTACGGCCAAAGTGGGTTTTATTGATGGAAAAATGCACATCGTCGCCTACAGCGACATGAATGGCAGTAATGACATTGTCGGCGTCTGGACATTTGGCCGGACACGAAATCAGAACATCTTAACCTCCTTGGAAAGCCGGAGGAGTAAGAGGTAGAACGGATAACGAAGCACGCCGAGACCAATCTCGGCGAGTTTTTCATAAAAGACTCAAATTCAAATTTCAGGAAAATGGATTCTCATGGTCGACGCTACTTTGATTAATTTCTTTGAAGAAATTCTTTTTCCCGCACCACGGACAGAACCACTTATCTTTGTCCTTCGGTGCATCGCCAATGGTCCACCACTTTTTACAGTAAAGACAATTAAAGTGGCTAAGCTCTTCGATAGATCTTTTGGAGGTCTTTGGCATAAAACTTCTCATTTTACTTCTACACCCACCGGAATTATCTTACTTTTAGTAAATTCCCATTAAGAATAATCGGCTGCATAGCTTTAATCTCATCACTATAAATCATTTGAGGTATATCATTCAAGAGAAAAATTTTCTTATTAAGAATATGGGCAAAACCCATTTCCAGAAAAGAATTCCCGCCAACGTAATTCTTGATTCCTTTTTTGTCGTAGTTAGCAACCAATATGCAATTGCAACTTTTTATGACATCCCAATAAGCCCGTATTGAATCGTACTTAATTGCCCGGTCTGAAAATTTTCCGCTTTCTTTTTCCTTCTTTATCTCTTCCAGAGAAAATTCGCCTCTGAGAATTTTCTCTGAGCTGATAGGGATGCAGACCCCAAACTTCTTCTTCCGAAGCTTATTCGCAAGTTCTTCAATTTCGTACGTGAAATCTAAACTTCCGCAAATTGCAATTTTCATGTTATTTCTACTTTCCATGACACTTCTTGTACTTCTTACCACTTCCACATGGACAAAGATCATTCCGACCGATTTCCGGTTCCTTCTTAGTCACCGGCGCGTTTGAACTGCCATCTCCACCTCCAATAATCTGTGCATTCTCATGAACCTCTTTAAGATCAGCATTAATCCCTGCTTTTGATAGCCCAGCATTTTCTCCCTTCTCCTTACTCCCTTCTTGCCCTTCGAAGCTCCGATTTTTATCGGAGCGAAGTAGGGCTTCTTTCTCCATACCTCCCACCGGCACAACATGCGGCAAAATCTTAACCACTTGAGCAGTCATAATAGCCTGCATTTCTTTGAAGAGTCTCAAGCCTTCCTTCTTATATTCCACCAAAGGATCCCTCTGGCCGTAGGCCCGAAGGTTAACGCTCGAGCGCGTATAATCCATCACTTCCAAATGCTCTACCCAATACATATCGATGGTCTGGAGAAGGATGATCCGGACCGCTTTGAGGAATGATTCGCGACCGAATTCGGAATATTTCTTTTGAATGATATCTCGGATATTAGAAGCAGGTAACGACGCGGCCCTGTGGGGATCGCCGTCGTCGCCTGCTGGCGCCGCGGCTCCTTCTCGGTCGCCTTCGCGACCTCCGAAAGTCCCCACAGAATCCGCATCGTTACCCGCTTCATTCATAGCTCTTTCTTCCTGCTTCCTGCTTCCTACTTCCTTCTTCTCCCCTCCCGTAATCTCAAAAAGATCCTTCTCCACCTCATCCAAACTTCCAAGGAGCAGCTTTCTCCTCCGACCATAGATCGCCGTGCGCTGATGGTTGATAATATCGTCGAATTCCAGAACTTGTTTCCTGGAATCGAAATTAAAGCCTTCAATCTTCTCTTGAGCCGCTTCCAAAGCTTTGGAAATAAACTTATGTTCGATCGCTTCGTCTTCCGGCACCTTCAGACGAACCATCATCGACTTCAAAGTATCGGAGGCAAAAACTCGCATCAGGGTATCCTCAAGAGAGACGAAGAATTGAGTTTCGCCCGGATCGCCTTGGCGTCCGGAACGGCCACGGAGCTGATTGTCGATCCGACGAGCCTCATGACGTTCGGTGCCCAGGACGAAAAGACCGCCGGCATTTTTGACTTCGGCATATAATTCCGGACTATTAGGATTCCCGCCAAGCTTAATATCCACGCCGCGGCCGGCCATGTTGGTAGCGATCGTCACCGCTCCCTTGCGGCCGGCTTGGGCAATAATCTCGCCTTCATGTTCGTGATTCTTGGCATTAAGAACCTGGTGCGGTATGCCCTCGGCTTTGAGGAACTGGGAAAGGATTTCATTCTTCTCGATCGAAACCGTGCCGATCAAGATTGGCTGGCCATTCAAATGAACCTCTTTGACCTTGCGGGAAAGAGCCTTGAACTTGCCAAGTTCCGTTCGGAAGATCTGATCGTTCTTGTCTTTGCGGATAGCCGAAACATTGGTCGGGACCGGCGTCACTTCCAAGCCATAAACTTTGTAAAACTCTTCGGCTTAGGTTGCCGCCGTACCAGTCATACCGGAAAGCTTGGGATACATTCGGAAATAGTTCTGG
>JBAYFW010000052.1:0-7436 GCA_041667005.1 Minisyncoccota bacterium
AAATGACCTTTTCGGCCGCCGTTTTACAGCTAATCTCCTGGGCCTGTGCGAAAAAAGGCGCAATCAGCCATAAAATAGCGACAACAAAAATTCCGACCGGGGGAAATTTCATTTAGAGATTATAGCAGAGGTAAGACCTCTCCGCACCGGGTTTCAGCGGTTATTGGCCAATGTATGGCGCGACAAGCTATCGGCGTAAATCTGCTCGATCAGGCCGGCTGTTAGGACATTATTGTAGACGGCAAGTTCGTCCATCATGCCGGTAAAATGGGAACCCGTTACTATACCTCCCGACGAATCACGACGAAGTCCGACCGTGACATAATTCACAATATAATCGCCCGGACCGGCCGCATATGTTCCAGTAGCAAATAATTTTCCATCCACATAAAAGCGCATATCACCACTCAATTTTTCATAGCTGTATGCCAAATGAACCCATTTACCGATCGGCATGGCATAGTTGAAAGTGTTCAAGTTACTGGGAACGCGAGGACCGGCCACGATTTGGGTTGCAGAAAAACTCATGTAGTTCAACCAGTCGTAATTTATAACGGGCAATATCGAAGAACCGGCAACAAGGAATGGAGTTCCCAAGCAAGAGGCAGTCGGACAATTAACCCACAGACTCGTGGTAAAACCGCCGTTACCTGCAATATTCACAGATTTAACGCCGATATTAGCAGATTGATAATAATCGTCAGTGTCATTTTGGGCGCTCGCGGTAAAATTGGCGGAAGAGCCGGAAGAATTGGGGCGATTGGTGCTATTTCTAAAAGCCTTGGCCGGAGTCATGGCCGAAAGGACTATATCATTCGGTCCCAAATCCTGGGCATTAGCTCCGCTAGCTTCATCGAACTTCCAAATACCGAGAGCGGTTGCTCCCCAACCCTGATACATATTACTGGAAAAAACGATACTTGAAGCGATCCTAGCCTTATCTCGGGCACTCGAAAGAGAAACCAGCACGATCGACGCCAGCATCCCGATGACACTTACGACCACCAAAAGTTCAATGAGCGTAAATCCGGTCTTTTGGTGTTTCAGCATAAAAAGTGCGTTTGCCGCATTTATATTAAACCAAAAATAAAATACCCCTGTCCACGGGATAATTTTAACACATTAGAGACATTAGTTGTAACAAAAGCTCAAAGTTAAACGGGTATTACTTCTTAGATTCAGGCTTCTTCTCGGCCGGCTTCTTATCTCCGGAAGCGGTCGCCGGAGCGGCACCCTCTTCACCCTCCTTAACTTCCTTGCCCTTGGTCTCAACCTCGATGGCGGACATATCGATGGCGGCCGGAGCTTCTTCGATTTCTTCCTTAGCCTCGGCGATCGAAACAATGACTTCATCAGGACTAATCTTCAGATCCACTCCGGCCGGCAAAACTAGGTCTTTGGCCAAAACAACGTCAGTCAGTTCGACGAGAGTGGAAATATCCACTTTGACATCATGAGGCAAATCACGAGGCGCGGCTTCAATTTCGAGGTCACGGCGGACTTTGACCAGAATGCCAGCTTTATCTTTAACAGCCGGAGAGACACCTTCGAAAATAAGGGGTACGGCAACTTGAACCTTCTTACCTTTTTCGATAACATAAAAATCAGCGTGACGCGGCTCGCCAGTCAGTGGGTGAACATCAACTTCATGGATTAGTGCCTCGTGTTCATTATTGGAAGCGTCCTTGAGAATGATAACCGAGGATTCTCCAGCTTTCTTCCAAACTTTCCTGAATTCGCTCATGCCAACCAAAACAGGAGTCGAGGCTTCTTTTGGACCATAGAAAACGGCCGGCATTTTGCCAGTTTTCCTGACAGCATCTGCCCCGGCCTTCATATCGCGCTTTTCTATGCCTATCGAAATCATTTGGCCATTATACATGGCCCGCCGATTCTGTCAAAACCCGGATGATCTTGAACCTGTAGTCGTCAGACTAAACTGGTCCTAAATAATACCCTGATAGATCGCAAAGATGACAAAACAGTTAGAGAAAATAACCGCTACCAAGACGATCCTAGTCGACATCGGCAATTTTTTACTTGAAGTCATATTCATAGAAAGTATTTTATCACAATAAAAGTAATAATAATATTTGCAACTACTATCCCAATAAGAATTGTTTGGGCCGAAGAGGAAGACTTGGCCACACCGTGGCGCATTAACCAACCGGCCAGACCCGGTACATTCTGGTTGCCACCGCCATACATCTGACTACCCCCGGGTTGAGATGGGAAATTGGGCGGCGAACTGTACGGCGATTGGGCCACCGGCCGCCGGGTGGTCGAGCCAAATGAATCTTCTTCGAATTCTACGCCTGAGGACATGTCATTTAGGATTACTACTTATGGATTAAGAACGGCTGCAAATTTCTAATTTCTAATTACTAATCTCTAATGTCTAATCTCTAATTCCCCCTAATTGTACACCAAATTCCGTGGCTTGCCACCTTCCAAAACGTCAATAATATTCAAAGCCGCTACTTTGGACATTTCTTGGCGGGCTTCAACAGTAGCCGAAGCGATATGGGGAGTCAAAACAACATTGGATAAAGCGGCCAAACCCGGAGAAAGAGTCGGCTCGCATTCGAAAACATCTAGGCCGGCCCCGGCGATTTCTTTATTTTTCAAAGCCTTCACCAAAGCCGCTTCTTCGATAACCGGCCCCCGAGAAGTGTTGACAAGGAAAGCTGTCTTCTTCATGAATTTAAGCGTCTTCGCATTGATGAGATGTTTGGTTGATTCAAGAAGAGGTACATGCAAAGACACAAAATCAGCTTCTTTCAAAACTTCTTCAAGCGAGCCTTTATAAGTAATACCCGTTTCTGCCTCCAATTTCTCATTGCGTATGACATCGTAATAGATAACCGGCATTCCGAAACCGAGCCGGCCGATCTTAGCCACACTGGCCCCGATCCGTCCGGCCCCAACTAAACCCAGACATTTACCAGCGATCTTGGTTCCATGGAAGATCATCGGATCCCAGCCGCAGTACTTGCCGGTACGCATAAAGTCGTTCCCCTCAATTAGCCGGCAGGACAGAGCTAAGATAAAAGCCCAGACATGCTCGGCCACCCGATCGGCGCCACCACCCGGCACATTGCTCAAATAAACACCGCGGGATTTGGCGGCCTCAATATTGAAGTTATCGAAACCAATAGTGTAATTGGCAAAAATCTTGACCTTAGGGGCAGCATCTAAGACTTCCTGATCAATAACATCGTTCAAAAGCGTAAGAACACCTTCGTAAGACTTGGACTTAAGAGCAGCAATCAATTCGACCTTACTCAAAGGTCGATCAAGTTCATTGATATCAACTTCATAACCTTTGTCGCGTAGCAAAGCCAAACCATCACTAGGGATTTTTCGTGTTACATAGACTTTGGGCGATGACATGGTAATAGTTTGAGATAAAATAATAAGTTCGCAAAGTCTAACCTCGGTTAAATCTTACCATACCTCAGCCTCTCTCACATGTTATAATATCCCCATGTTCTCCAAGCAAATTGAAATAATCTCGATTGGCGACATCACCACGGACGCCTTCATTCGTCTCAAGGATGCCCATCTCAGTTGCAAAATCAACAAAGACGATTGTGAAATCTGCCTACCCTTTGGGGCCAAAGTGCCGTTTGAGTCTGTCAAAGTAGTAAAAGCGGTTGGTAATGCCGCCAACGCCGCCGTAGCCGCCGCCCGTCTGGGTTTGCGAACGGCGCTCGTTTCTAATCTTGGAAAAGATGAGAGCGGCAAAGAATGCCTGGCCGAACTAGAAAGAAATAAAGTTATAACAACTTTTCTAGCCGAGCACCATAACCGGGCCACCAATTACCATTTCGTCCTTTGGTACGGAACCGACCGGACAATTTTGGTTAATCATATCCCCTACGATTACAAATTACCCCGGCTTCCCGAACCTAAGTGGATTTATCTAACCTCAATCGCCCCGAACACTCTTGATTACCACGACCAGATTGCGACCTATCTCAAAGACCATCCCAAGGTCAAACTGGCTTTCCAGCCCGGGACTTATCAAATTCAATTGGGGAGAAAGCCGCTCGAATATTTTTATACTCGGGCTGATGTCTTGATCTTGAACCTCGAAGAAGCTCATAAGCTTATCACTTCGGCCAAGCCAACCAAAACGGCCCTTGGCAACGACCGGACGATTAAGCAAACTCTGAGAAGCTTGGCTGCCTTAGGTCCGAAATTGGTCGCTATTACGAACGGTCCGAGAGGCGCCTATTTCTACGATGGTGAGCACTATTACGAAATGCCAATCTATCCCGATTCCCGTCCGCCAATTGAACGAACCGGCTGTGGTGACGCCTGGGCTTCAACTTTTGTTTCAGCTCTGGTTATGGGTAAAACGCCTCTAGAAGCCCTTCTCTGGGCCCCGGTCAATCCCATGTCCGTAGCCCAATTCGTCGGTGCCCAAGAAGGTCTGCTTGAAGCCAAGGATATCGAGTGGTGGTTGAAAAGAGCACCCGAGAGTTATAGACCGCGGGAGATTTGAGTCACAGATGTCGGACCTATAAAAATCTTCAATTTCTCTTCCACCACCTTCTGCATAGCAATTTTAGCCGGTTTCAAATACTTATAAGGGGAAATTTCTTCATGGTCATCGGAAAGCGATTTGACTAGAGCAGACCGGTAAGCCAGGCGGAGTTCGGTATTGACATGGACGATAGCAATGCCATTTTCGATGCAAGCCCGGATATCTTCGGCCGTATTACCGGAAGCTCCATGGAGAACTAGAGGAATATTGATCGCCTCGAGAATAAGCTTGACCAAGCCACGATTGAGAGCGGGGTCGCCGCCACGGATAAGACCGTGAATATTGCCGACGGCCGGGGCCAGCAGATCGACGCCCGTTTCAGCGACGAAGCGAGCGGCATCTTCTGGTTTGGTCATTTGAGCCAAGGTTACAGCAGCCCCTTCCGGGATATTCTCATGAACTTTGGAAGAAGTTCCGATAAAACCAATTTCACCTTCGATCAAAACCTGGCCGTCGCCGGCTGGTTGGTTTTCGATATCTTCGCCGGCCAAGCTAGCTTCGGCCGAACGAGCATACTCGATGCATTTCTTGGTCAAAGCAATATTCTCTTCCAAAGCCAGGGCGGCGCCGTCGAAGATAACCGAGTCAAAACCGGCATCAATAGCCTGACGGACTCGCTCGAAAGAATAAGTGTGGTCAGCATTAAGGAAGATGGATTGCTTGCGCTCTTTACGGATACTCCTTACAACAGCCACTGCCTGGCGGACACCGAAATAATCTCTTTCGCCCTCAGAAAGACCGACAATAACCGGAACCTGCATTTCCTGGGCAGCATCGGCAACAGCCCAGAGGCCGTCCATGGTCGAGACATTGAAATGACCAATGGCTTTGTGGTTAGCTCGAGCGTGAGCGATATGTTCCCGGAGTGTTGGCATTATAGTTTGTGGCTTAATGATAACATTTGTGGGATTTGATTTCTATTCGCTGGGGATAATTACTGCTTAAAAAAGAAATTGTCTCTTCAACTCCTCAAAATTACCCGCGACTATAGCTTGCCGAGCAAGCTTTACTAAATTAACCACGAAATAAAGATTATGGATCGATAGTAAAGTTGCCGCGGTCATTTCTTTGGCCCGGAAAAGATGTGAGAGATAAGCTCGAGAATAGTTCTTACATGTATAGCAAGAGCAAGTCGGGTCAACGGGAGAAAAGTCGGTTTTAAAAGAAGCGTTAAGAAGATTAATAGTGGATTTCTTACAGATGTCGGACATCTGGGAAACATAAGCTGAACCATTCCGTGCAATCCTCGTGGGAGCGACACAATCGAAAGTGTCAATGCCGTTTTCAATGCCCAAAATCAGATCAGCCGGCTCTGAGCCGATACCGAGGAGATGGCGCGGCTTCCCTTCCGGCAATTCATCAACCACCCAACCGACAGCTGTGCCAATATCGTCCTTGTCAAAGGAACCGCCGATGCCAAAACCGGGGAAATCCATAGCCCCGATAGATTTGGCGCTAGCCCGCCTTAGATCTTCATGACGACCACCTTGGACAATACCAAAAAGAGACTGTCTATTGAATCTTTTGGCCTTTGCTTTGCCGGCTTCTGAAGCGGCGGCTACTTCAAGCTCTAGGTGACGATTCAAACACCTCTCCGCCCACTTATTTGTCCTCTCCACGGCTTTAACTTGCCTTTCGTACGATTCTCCGGGCGAAAGACACTCATCGAAAGAGAAAATAATGTCGGCTCCGATATCATGCTGAATCTCGATCGAACGCTCGGGAGTAAAACGATGAAGAGAACCATCGATTACCGAGCGGAATGTTACACCATCATCGTCAAGCTTGACCAGGGCTGGCCCATGATTGCGATTTTCTACATCTTCAATAATTCCCTTTTCGCTTTCGCTTTCGATTGGAAGGCGATCAATCTCACCGGCACCAGATTTATTTTTAATAATCTCAACCTGACCGGGCTCCCTGTCTTTTCTGGTCTGATTGATTTTAGTTGCTCGCTCCCCCAGCCCAAAACCCAAAGAAAAAGCCTGAAAACCACCCGAATCGGTAAAAGTAGCCCCAGACCAATTCATAAACTTGGCCAAACCTCCGGCTTGCCTCAAAGTTTCCGGGCCAGGTTCCAGATAGAGATGATAGGTATTAGCTAGAACTGCTTGAGCTCCAACATTTTCCTTGATTTGTTCCGGTGTCAACGACTTAATCGTGGCCTTGGTAGCCACCGGAATAAAAGCTGGTGTTTCGATAGACCCCGAATCAGTCTCTATGAGCCCTGCTCTTCCCCGACCATTGGGTAGCTTTGCGTTTATGGTAAATTTAAACATCAATTAATATTCCTCCACCACTCACTAACCTGAGCTGATTTGATTATTTCCATTGCTCGGTCCAAGGAGTCGGTAATCTCAAATATGCCCAAGTCTTTCTCTTCAATAGCTTGGTACTCCTTGCACATATGCTCCAAGAGAAAAGCCCGCCAGGGATTCCAGAATTTTGAATCAAAAAGTACAATCGGCGTCCGCGGGATCTTTCCGGTCTGGATAAGTGTAAGCAAGTTAAAAAATTCATCGAACGTTCCGAAACCGCCGGGGAAAAAGACGAAAGCTTCGGCCGCGAACATGAGCATAGTCTTTCGGGAAAAGAAATAGGAGAACTTGATGGCTTGGGTAGCATAAGCATTGGTTGTCCGTTCATGGGGCAGACTAACGTTGAGACCGAGAGAAATGCCTCCGGCTTCATAGGCACCTTTATTGGCGGCCTCCATGATACCCGGACCGCCCCCGGTAATAACAGCATACTTAATCTCCTTGGCAATCCGCGCAGCCAACTCTTGAGCCTTGCCATAATCTGGTCCCTCCGGTTTAGCCTGGGACGAACCGAAAATAGTTACCGACTTCGGATAGCGCTTCATGAATTCGAAACCATCAGCGAA
>JBAYFW010000053.1:0-7348 GCA_041667005.1 Minisyncoccota bacterium
ACCGATTGTTTGGGTTGAGATCAAACTTATCGGCACCGGCAAAGCTCCAAAGTTGAGATTACGAACCAAAGTCTGCGCCCCATCCAAAGTGAAACCGCCACTGATCACGGCCTGACCGTTAGGTATCTCTTCGCGGACAACCGGCGCTTCAATAAGAATATCATCAAGAAAAATGCCAATGTAGCCGTTAATGTTATCTTTAGTCAATTGACTGAAAAGTTTACGGCCGTCACTATTGAAGGTTAAGCCTACTTCGGGAGCGCCGGTCGTCTGATTGAAAGTCAAACTAGCCTTGCCGATCATTGTGCCATTCAGACCAGTAGGCTGGAAAAGAGCGATGTAGGCCGCCTGCTCAGTTGTCGTTGAAGTGAAAGACGCGACGCTATCCTGGAATTTCTTCATGGCCTCAGCTGTGGCAACCCGGAAATCAAGCTCGGGAGTGGCCCCGATAGCGGCCGCGGCCTTGTCAGGATCGGTAACGCCTGGCAGTTCAACAATGAGTTTATAAGCGCTCTCTTTGGAACTCAAAGCCGAGGCTTGCTCGGTTTGGACCAAAGGTTCCCCTACTCCAAAAGTGTTGACTCGCCTCTCCACGTCGTCACGCAAAGCTGACATCGAACTTGAAATATCAGCCGGATCAAGCTTGGAAATATCGGCGCTGAAGACCAAATGACTACCACCCGAGAGGTCCAGGCCTAATCGAAAAGGATGGGAACTGCCAGGTTGATTGGAAACATAAACAAAATAGCCGATAGCGGCAGCAATAATGACGAGGAAGACGGCTCGAGCCCGGTGTTTTAACATATTGGGCTATTATAGCCACAAACGAGGATTTGTAAATGGTCTTTCGGACATTTACAAGATCCGACGACTCAGCAGAGTCGCCACTGGGTTGCAGTGGATATATGAACGGACTGATTATAACGACAAGTGAGGATTTATAAATGGCACGCAGATATTTACGAGATAAAGGCAGAAATTAGAGATTAGATATTAGTAATTAGAAATTCGAGTAACTCTAATCTCTAATTACTAATATCTAATCTCTTCCATCTATATTCCCTGTTTGGATAAAATAGACTTCAAAGTCTGCATGGCAATTCTAAGATCGAGAGTTAGCGATCGGTTCTTGATGTAATAGAGATCGTAAGAAAGTTTGTCACGGGTATCTTCGACAGCCACGGCGTGATGAGGATGAGCCCTGTGGTAGATCTGAGCCCAACCCGAAAGTCCCGGCTTGATCAAGTGCCGGACATTGTAATACGGAATTTCCCTTTCATATATCTTGGCCAATGAGGGGAATTCCGGACGCGGACCAATCAGGGACTGGTCGCCCTTAATAACACTCCAAACCTGAGGCAACTCGTCTATTCTGGTAAAACGGATAAACTTACCAATCTTGGTGACGTATTTGGTCGTCTTACCATCTTTGCCGTAGACACCGCTATCGTTGCCGCTCATGCTTCTAAATTTGACAATTTTCATGGTTTTGCCATTTTTACCGACCCTTTCTTGAGAAATGAATATTGGCCCACCATCTTCCAGTTTGATTGCCAGGTAAATGAAGGGGTAAAAGACTAGCGAGACTATTCCGATCAATCCGGCAGCCAAGATATCCGTAACTCTTTTGACCAGATCGTAAAGTCGGCGGCTGCCCAGGGCCGTGCTCGAATTTTCAACCAGCCATTTTTGACCGACGAGAGAGAGCGGAATCCGATCGAAAATACCTTCATAGAGTTTGCTGGCATTCGTTATCTTTATTCCAGAAAAGACTAACGAGTAGAGAAAGGGGGTAGCCGCCTCAATAGCCGGATTATGTAGATCTGCCACAATGACCGTGGCTGAATGATTGGAGACAGCTTTGGCAATAGCCGCGACAGTCCCATCAACGGAGACTTGGGGCTTTATAAGCTCACTAAATAGCAGACCATAGCGGCTGTTACCATTAACTTCCTCCAGAATATCCTCTATATCCTGACCTTGACCAACCAAAATAGCAATCTGACGCTTAGAAACACTGAAAACCGGGAACATTATTGTTCTCCAGAGCAAAAGCAGAAGCGTCGAAATGATAAAATAAATTACCAAATTGGCCTTGGGAGCGATAGCGACCGGAGCGACATAAAAGAAAATTATGCCAAGAGCGATATTAACCACCTGGACCTTGAGAAGCAGACCTTGAATTTGGCCGCGAATAAAAGCGGCTTGCTTGTCATAAAGTCCGGCACTGAAACTGACGATTACGAAAATAACAAAGAGGATAGAGAAGGATGGCAAATGGCTGAGCAAAAGCATTTTACCGGGAACAGCTTCATATCTTACGGTTAAAGTCAGAATAAGGGCGAAAATATAAACAATAAGATCACCAACGATCAGGATGGCTGCTCCTTTGGACTGGGCAGAATTCGTCATCGGCGTATCTTACCATTATTTTTGGAACATTTCAAGTCCTCTCGCGAGCTAGCCCTCTTTCCAAACCCGTGTTAGTTTTATACTAATGAAGATACTATATGTCATAACCAAATCCAATTGGGGAGGGGCCCAAAGACACGTTTTCGATTTATCGACTCACATGAAAGAAAAGGGTCATGACGTCTGGGTTGCTTTGGGCGGCAACGGTCTTCTCAAGCAAAAACTTGAGACCGCCGGTATATATACTTTTTCGATCGCGGCGCTTGGCCGGGATCTCTCCCCCAATAAAGACGCCGGCTCACTCAAAGAGATCTACTCTATTATCAAGAACAAGCGTCCTGACATTATCCACCTTCATAGCCCCAAAGCCGCCGGATTGGGCGCATTGGCTGGCCGACTTCTTGGCGTAAAGACGATCATTACGACCGTTCACGGCTGGTCTTTCAACGAGAAAAGATCGATCTGGGAAAAGATCCCGATTATCTTCTTTTCCTGGCTAACGATGGTTCTCTCCCATATCACCATTCTCCTCTCCGAACGCGAATACGCCCAAGCAGCCTACTTCCCCGGCGTCAAAGAAAAATTGCGCCTGGTTCCACTTGGTATCAAAACCCCGACTTTTATCTCGATTGACGGCGCCAAAAGCGAGATTGCCAAACGGATCGGTTTAGACCTGGTCCCTTTCAACAAAAAAACTGTTGTTGGAACTATTGCCGAACTCCATCCCAACAAAGGTCTGCCCGATCTAGTAAGAGCAATGAAAGCTGTCTCTCTAGAACAGCCTGAAGTAATTTCAGTCATTATCGGCGACGGACAAGAAAGACAGGCTCTTCAGGAATTGATAAAGCAAGAACAAGTCGGACAGAATGTCTTTCTAGCCGGTTACCTTGACTTCGCCGCCGAGTATATGAAAGCTTTCAGCGTCTTCGTCCTGCCCTCCAAAAAAGAGGGTCTGCCCTACGCTATTCTTGAAGCGGGAGCAGCCGGCTTACCGGTCGTCGCTACGACCGTCGGCGGAATTCCGGAAATAGTCGAGGATATGAAATCAGGAATCCTGATCCAGTCAGCCAACTACCGTGAGTTGTCACACGCTATCTCATTCATGGTCAGCCACCCTGAAGAGCGCCGCAAATACGGGGCCGCCCTCAAGGAGCGAGTAGCCACGAAATTCTCCCTGGATAAAATGATCTGGATGGTGGAGAGCCTTTATCAAGAAAAAAGAAATTAGGGACAGAATCACAGAGGGACTAGGAATTAGGGGTTAGGGACTAGGCTAAAATTCTGCGATTCCCTATTCCCTATTCCCTAAAACCTAATCCCTAACTCCTAGTCCCTAATTACTGTTTTCTTTCACTGTGGTCCAATGAACTCATTCCTAGATGCGTCTTTGTGAACTGTCCGGGAATAGCGGCGCATGGCCGAGAGAATACCTAAAGCCAAAAACTCCGTCATTAAGTGGGTTCCGCCGTAACTCATGAATGGCAAAGGAGTACCAGTCACAGGAAGAAGATGGGTATTCATTCCAACATTGATAGCGATGTGGACGATAAAATAGATTGCCACACCGGCCCCAAAAAGGATCTCAAAATTGCTTGATCCGGTAAGGGCACTTTTGACGATCCGCCAAATAATAATCCCATATAAGGTAAAAAGGATAACAATACCAACAAACCCCCATTCTTCGGCAAAGGCCGCAAAAATAAAGTCTGTCTGATACTCCGGCAGGAACTTCAAACGGGATTGGGTACCATAGCCTAAACCTTTTCCCCAAAGGCCTCCTGAACCAACGGCAATAGTTGATTGATAGGCATTGTAACCGGCGCCGTGGATATCTGAAAGAGGATAGATAAAACTCCTGATTCGGTCTTTTTGGTATTCCTTGAAACCAAAATTCCACAAAAGACCGAAGGTTAAAGCGGCCAAGCCGACCATAACGAGAAGGTGCTTCTTAGAAACGCCGGCCACGATGATAAGGCCAAACCATAAAAGAGCGATAATCATGGCCGATCCAAGATCCGGGTTAATGAGAACCAAAATGAAAAAAGTAAAAGCGTAAGTACCGCTTATGAGAATATGCTTGACGTTTGCAATCTCAATATGCCGTCGAGAGAAATATTTGGCCAGAATTATTATCAAGGCCAGCTTAGCAAAGTCCGAAGGCTGAAAGGAGAAAAAACCGAAATCAAACCAGCTTTGAGCGCCGTGAGAAATCTTCCCAAGAAGAAAGAGCGCCCCCAAGAGACCCGTAGAAACGATAAACAACCAGACCGAGACCCAAGTTGAGCGCAAGACTCTGAGATCAAGGTTCGAAACCAACACAAAAGCCAGAGCCGAAATCCCGATCCAAATTGTCTGATGAAAGGCAAGAGAGCTGTTATCGGTAAAAGAGTGCATCGTCGACAAGCCAGCAGCTAAGATCGGCAAGGTTGCCCCGATAAGCCACCAATCGTATTTGCCCGATCGGCCAGAGACCGAGACGGGCTGAATTTTACCCAAAATTGCCATTCCCCTATTCTGCCACAGGCAAGACTTCCTGGGAAATGACTCGACCATTGCGTCCGAAGGGCCAAGTGAATGGCGCCGTCACCATGCTCTTGGCCGGAATCCCGTCTATAACCGTTTTGGAAAAACCGATTGCATTCCCTTCGGCATCTTTAAGAACAGCATAGACTGACATTCTTCCTAAATTTTGCACACCAACATTCTTAAGCGTAGCCGAGAGCGAAGAACTATCTTGGTCCTCGGTATAGACTCCGCTATCAAAAACTAGAGAAGAGAGCTGGTCGGAGGCTTTCTGCCAGTTTGGTCCGGCTTCGATAAATTCAAATATCGCCTTAACAGGCTCCCTTTGGCCAACTGAAACTTGTGCCTGAAAAGCCAAGGTATTTCTATGAGGTGGAAGCGTAACTACTCCTTCCCTTTCCACGATCAGAATACCTTTGCTGTCATACAAAGAAAAGCGGTATGGAGCATCGAAAGCTGTCCCTTCGACATTCGGATTGACGATATAGGCGGCTACATTATAAAACCCAGGCGCGACTTTCTCGAAGCGCGTCCAGGTAACGCTGGGTGGCAGAAATGAGCTCTGACAGAGCCGAGAACATCGTCCCCCGCAATCTATACCCCCTTCCCCGCCATTCTGAATCCCGTCAAAACAGGTCGGAGTTTTGTAGAAGAAGAGAAACGCAATCGAAGTGACCGCGACAAGGACAATAGCAATAACAACAATTGCGTAAGATGATTTTCGGCGGTGTGACCAAGACGTCATTTGTTTTTATTACTGACTTTCGATTGGATTGGTACTAGAATTTTGCATATCCACACGGGCGCTTGTTGGTATTTCCAATCCATCATGGGTCAAGACTCTGGAAGTAGTCATAAGGAGAGCAAAAAATCCAACAAACATCACAATAGGAGCGATTATCCCAATAACCACGAAAGCGACCAGCCATTTCTTGAAGGTTTCTGTTTCAACTGGTCCTTGGCGCGTGGCTTTAAGAGCCGAGTAGAGCTTGTAACTGTAAATCCCCGCCACCGGTCCGAGAAAGGCGGTTAAGATTAGACTAATTAAGGCCGAGAAAGCGGTTATCTTGCCGCCCGAAGCGCCGCCGATAGCACCGATAATCATCGAAATAATCACGTAAATCAAACCAATGAATAACAGGCGGCCAAAGACCGGCAACCATCTTCCACTAACCAGACTGTAGCTTTCCGTCAGGGCCGAGAATCCTTTTTTACCATCTATAACGCAACTGAAGACTCCAGTAAATACATAAACGCTTATAATTATCCCCGGAATAAACAGAAGAGCGAAGGAACCAAAGCTAACGAGCACAGAAATAATCGTGATCAACAGAATCGACCAGAAAAAACTTGCACCAACCTTATATTGCCCTTCAAGAGAGAGAACCGGATTGGTTTCGGTCGAATAGCGATGAATGGCGTTAATTGAAGCCGGCTGTGAAACGATCGAGAGGATACAGCCGCCCAAAATCAGGATAACCGATAGAATAGTCGAGAGGCCGTTATCAGTTTCTCCCAGAAGCTGACCTATATAGATCAATGCTGTCGGCAAGACAAAGATTGGCACTAGGATCCGCCAATTGGTTGTAAAGAGACCCCAAGACGATTTGAGAAGATTGATCGGTCCAGGAAGAGCTTGAAATACCGGTACTGAAGTAACAGGAACTGTCGGAACAACTGGTGCATTTGGCTCCATAAAAGTAGAAATTAATTATAAATAATTAAGCAACAGGACTATTATGACATACTCGAGGCCTGTTTGTCACAACTAAGCAATTCATCAAACTCCCTTTACTTTGCATCCGAATCAAAAAACCCTGATTTGCAGGGTTATTTGCTAGGAGTTTATTCATCTTGAATCCTCTGTTCTGGCGGCAAGCTACTTTCGCCCCGAAGGACTATCATCGCCGCAACTACGTTTAACTGCCGTGTTCGGAATGGGAACGGGTGTTGCCATAGCGCCAAACCACCAGAACGCAGGATTCAAGAGCAAGGAATTAGAGAGTCAGGGACTAGGGACTAGGTTTTAGGGATTAGGGAATCGCAACAAATGCGTTTCCTAGTCCCTAGTTACTAGTCCCTAACCCCTAACTACTAATCCCTCACCTTTCATAATCAAACAAATGTGTAAAATTCGCCCTACTACGCTCTTTCAGAGCTTCGAAGGGCAGGTATGTACAGCGATATCCAAAGTTCCTAATAGGATCGACGGATTAGTACTTCACGGCTCAACGCCTTGCGGCGCGTACACCTAAAGCCTATCAACGTGATCATCTCTCACGGGTCTCAACGATACCTAATCTTGGGGCCGGCTTCCCGCTTATATGCTTTCAGCGGTTATCCGATCCAGACATAGCTGCCCTGCGGTGCCGTTGGCACGACAGCAGGTAGACCAGAGGTCTGTTCAACTCGG
>JBAYFW010000054.1:0-7110 GCA_041667005.1 Minisyncoccota bacterium
GAGCGGACGGTTTATTGGATGGAACAATTCTATCCGGACTTTACTGAAGCTCATAGAATAGCCGCTTACTCACATGATATTGAAAGGGGTATTATGAAGGAAAGAGACAGGGACTATTTGAACAGGGATTTTCTGAAGCAACACATGGAGGACGGTGCCAGAATTATGAGTGATTTTCTGAAAAAAGAGGGTGCTGACAACGAAACAATTGAGAAGGTTAAGCATTTAATAAAAAATCATGAAATTGGTGGTGATAATGAACAAAATGCGCTCATGGATGCGGATTCGGTCAGTTTTTTCGAGACAAACGCCGAGATGTTTGTCAAAGACAGGGTTAAAGAAGACGGCTACGAAAAAATTAAGGGCAAACTGGACTGGATGTTTAATAGGATAAGTACGGAAGAACACAGGAAATTTGCCCGAGATAATTATTTGAAGTGGTCAAAGGCTCTCAATGAGTTTAAGGAGGTTGTGGATATTCAATGATCACGATCATTTGGAGTAAGGTGTGAATAGATTCGTAAATTTGTATAAAAGAGTATCTTTCACATCAGAAATAACTTAATGTCTGAATTCCTCCTTTTCACCCTCAAGCAAGCCCGCGCTTCCATCTTTGCTGGATCTTTTTTTGTCCTGCTTTTCGCTTCCAATCACATTCCGCTTTTCGGCCTAGCGCGGTATGACTTTCTATTCATTGCCGCCGTTCTTATCCAAATTCTGCTATACGCAAGCAAACTGGAGACCAAAGACGAAGTCAAAGTGATCTGTCTTTTCCATGTCATCGGCCTGGTTTTAGAACTTTATAAGACCAGTCCCCTAATCGGTTCCTGGAGCTATCCGGAGGCCGGGTTTTTGAAAATCGCCACCGTCCCTCTCTATAGCGGATTCATGTACGCGGCCGTGGGCAGTTATATCAGCCAGGCATGGAAGATCTTTCACCTGGAATTGACTCATTACAAGCGCTACTTTGTCAGCGTGGCTCTATGCGCCATCATCTACCTCAACTTCTTCACCAACCATTACCTTTACGATATTCGGTACTTCCTCATCCTGGCCGTTTTTATTTTCTTTTGGAGAAGCCGGGTTTACTTCACGATCACGGACAAAAGAAGATGGATGCCGCTTAACGTCGGATTTGTCCTCATCGCTTTCTTCATCTGGGTGGCCGAGAATATTTCGACCTACCTGGGCGCCTGGCAATACCCAGATCAGATCCATGCCTGGAGCGTCGTCTCAACCAACAAAATCACTTCCTGGTTCCTGATGGTTATTATTAGCTTCATTCTGGTGGCGTATCTGAAGCATTTTAAGAGGGAGAGGGTGGAGAGAGGAAATGAAAAAGGGCTATCGTCCTAACGGTCGACGCCCTTTTTCGGTACAGAGGCATTATAGCATACCTGTATAAGCAATACAATTTCCTGCTATAATTCCCCCATGAAACTCCTCCTCACCTCTGGCGGTCTGACCAATCAAGCTATTGCAGAGGCTCTCTTTGACTTGGTTGGCAAAAGGCCGGAGGAAACTTCCTTAGTCTTCATCCCCACAGCCTCCAGCATCGAGACCGAAGACAAGAAGTGGCTCATAGATGACCTCATGAATATCAAAAAGCAAAATTTCAAGAAGATTACCATTACCGATATCTCGGCTGTTCCGGAAAAGATCTGGCGTCCACAGCTGGAAGAGGCCGATGTTATATTCTTCGGCGGAGGTAATTCTTACTATCTCATGGACTGGATCAACAAATCCGGCTTGGTTGCGATCCTGCCCGAGCTTCTCAAGACCCGCGTCTATGTGGGCCTAAGCGCTGGCAGTATGGTTACCGCTCCCAACCTCAATGTCCGGCTTTCCAAAACCCTGTATGGTGCCGAAGCGGAGAAGGAGACCATGGCTGGTCTGGGCTATGTTAACTTCCTTTTCTTGCCGCACCTCAATTCGCCTGATTTTCCCATCCGCGTGGAGTCTACGATGAAATCCGCCCTCAAAGAAGCCAAGCAAAAGACCTATGTTCTTGATGATGAAAGTGCTCTTAAGATCACGGATGGCAAGATGGAAGTCGTGGGCGGAGGGAAGTGGTTGGAGGTGAATTAGGGTGTAATAGTCCACAGATGCATTTATGCAAATCAAGCTAAGCAGGACAAATAAACTCGGAGAGCTAGAAGATATAACCTACACTGACATTAACAGCGAAGCTGATTTTGCTGGTAAGAAGATTAAGGGCTGCCGAGCCTATTGCTTTTATAAGGACAAATTTTTGATTGTTTACGCGGATTCCAAAAGCTATTGGACTCCGCCGGGCGGCGGAGTTGAGGAGGGCGAAAGTGTTAGCCAAGCCGTAGAGAGGGAGGTTTTGGAGGAGGCTAATATGAAAGTGATCAGACAGCAGCTTTTCGGATTGATCGAGGCTTCTGGACCAAGCGGCGTGGCTTACTATACAACTTCAGTCTGTTTGATTGAACCATTAGGTGATTTTACCAAAGATCCAGATGGAGAAATTACTCAAATCAAGCTCATAGACTTTACTGAATATAAAGGCTATTCAGATCCGCAGTTAGGCCCTATTGTTGATAGGCAGATCGAGAGGGCAAGGGAGGTGAAGGGTGAGATTGACAGAAGCTAAGAAAGTGTTAGTTTACCAAATGGCTGTCAAACTTTGAACATCGAAAGGTGAATTATGGATAAAATGCAACTTCGGGCAGTTTTGGCGGGGGTATTCTTCGGAATATATCCGCTACTTCTCAATAGAGCAAAGCTGGGAGTAAATATATCTTCGGCCGCGTTCTGTCTAGTGGTATTCATCTGTGTAGCGCCATTTGCATACGGGGAGGTTGGGCAACTGAGGCAAACATACTGGGTAATGCTGCTCGGGGCCGGCGTTGCCAGTGCCGCAGGGATGCTGAGTATGACCGGATTTCTAGTAAAGGTTCCGGCGGATAGTGTGGCACCGCTAATCGTACTCATGATGGTAACTCAGACGGTTTTGACCGCGTGTTACCAGATATACATGGATGGCGGCGTATCGGTCTCGCGCTTTCTGGGGTTTGTCCTGGCCGCCGGGGCAATTGTCCTACTCAACAGAAAGTAAATCGCCCGCCCGAACAGAGAGGCTCGCCTTTCAGTTCGCGGCGGGTTCTTCTTTATAGCAAGTGGATTATTGAAGGTTACGTAGTTAAAGCCAGTCGAACCGTTCTCTTTGAGCGGGCTCATAAAATAATCTATCTTAAATACTCGTCTTTAGTTTCCTCATACCGATACATTAGACGCTGGTGGAAACATCGCAGAAATCCTCGCCCCGAATTGGCTGGTAGCCCTGATAAGTTTGACTTTAGTTTTCTAAAGCGCATCTGGACTAAAGGTGAAGCCGTCTCTTTGGAGAAGTTTCTGGGTGAGGTTAAAGATAAGAGCAAGATTATTACAATCACAAGTCCGAGGATGGCGAGGAAGTTTCTGGAAGGTGCAGTATAAGATAGCCGTTGCTTTTTATGATAATATTCTCACTATGGACAATGAACTGAGAAGCGAGATCCAAAATATAAAGGATCGCAACAAGCGGGTCGAGGTAGATAAAGCTTGGGAAGTTAGTTGGACCAGGAGACTTTTTATTGCAGCCATGACATTCGTCGTGGCTAGTATCTGGCTATATATGATAAAGGAATCCAACATTTTCCTCAAAGCTATTGTTCCTGTTGCCGGTTACTTGCTCTCAACACTTTCTATTCCTCAGATAAAGATAATGTGGGTTAGGAAATTTCGATCAAAGTAGTCAGGCCTGATCTTTTGTATTCTGTTCCCAGAAAACCTATCCCGTCACTTTCTTCGTCTTGAATATTATTAAATTAAATAAATCATCATGCTTAAACGATTCCACGAGACCCTTTTGTACATCAGCGACATGAAAGCTTCTTTTGAATTTTACGACAAGCTAGGCTTCAATCCCCAAAAATCAAAAGCGGGAATTGGGCTCAAGCTGGGAGATTATAGCGTCTATCTTCTCGATGAAAACCAAACTCCCATCAAGAATGAGTCCGGCCTGAAGCCGAAAGGTCTAGGTATCTATTCCTATGTCGAAGTTGATGATGTTGATGCTTATTACGCGTATGTGTTAACTAAAGGAATCGAGCCGCGGACACAGCCCAAAACTTGGCCATGGGGCAAGAGGGAGTTTGTGGTCAAGGATCCGGATGGATATAAGTTAGTGTTTTTCTCGAGTGTTAAAAGACACTAGCATTTCACTAAGAACACAGTCTTGAGTATATGTTATAATCTAATACGGTGAAAAAATATATTTCTCTCAAATCACTGTTGATTACATGGGCAGTCCTCTTTGCTTTGCTTTTCATTCTAGGTTCTTTGTCAAGAGCTTCGGATTTTCTATCGAATTTAGGACCGTTCATAATCGGTGGGGCAATTATTACATTTCCTGTTTCTCTGGTTATTTGTTTGATTTGGGGAGCTTTTCAGTATTTGAAAAATAGGGAAAAAGTGGCCGTAATTCAGAATGCCAAGGTAGCTGGTCGATTTTCGTCAATCAAGATTGCCGTTATTTGCGCCTGCGCCGTGACGTTTGCGAATTTTTTGTACGTCGTCATGGTCTTTCTCACTTTTGGCTTTGCGTATTTCCTCCTCGTCATAGTTAATACGATAATCGCGGCGACTCGATATCCAACGATCTGGCTGGTTAAACTTCTTGGTCTTGATACGACCATGTTTTACCATTTGGATGGAACCTTGGGTTTTCCGTACCCGTCTTTAACTGTTGCCGGATATGTGGTTACTCTTATTATTTGGTTTGTTTTCTTTTATGCCATCGTCTCATTCTTTTCAAGAAGTAGAAAAGCTGTCGTAAGTCCGGTTTAATGGCATAAGGCTGATAAGAGGACACTTTGCTATACTTTCCCCATGTCCAATAAAGACCTGAGCGGTCGCGGTTTCAACAAGATCTTGCAGATGATGAGTTTGAACAATTTTGCCATGGCCTTTGTTTCGGTCTTCATACCCATCTACCTCCTCCAATTGGGCTACTCATTTGTTATTGTTATGCTCTGGATGGTTATCCAGCACAGCTCCTTATTGGTATTTTCCTTTGTTACCGTCTACATTTCCAATCGTATCGGCTTGGTCCATTCTTTGCACATTAGATTTGCTTTGCTCCTGACCTATTTCCTCCTTCTGCTTTTTGGACTCAAAGATTTTCCTTGGCTTATTTATATAATTCCCATTATCGCGGGCGCCGAGAGTGCTTTCTATTGGATACCTCTAAACATAATGTTCGTGCGGAATACAAAAGAAAGTGACATGGGCAGCTCGGTGAGCAAGTTCTTCGTCTTGCCCAGCATTCTGGCCATTGCCAGTCCCGTTATCGGAGCTTTCATCGCCGTTCATTATGGATTTAATACGCTGTTTTTTCTGGCCATGTTTCTTCTCTTTTTTACTTTTCTTCCCGTTATTTCATTGTCCTCGGAGAAGACAAACTTTATCTTTACCTGGGCCAAGGTTCGTGAAATATATAAAAACAATAAGCAGTACTTTATTCCCGAAGTCATTGATAACCTAGCCGAAGATGCGGCAGTTGTTTTCTCTGTCTTCGTCTATCTTTCGCTCCTAAGCACGATCCAGGTAGGCATCCTCGGAACCCTAACTGCCTGCGTCGGTCTTCTCTTCACCTTGACTTTGGGCAAGCTGACCGACAAGTGGAATAAGTTCAAACTCTTGAAGATCGGGGCCATCGCCCTCAGCCTGGCCTGGTTTGTCAATTTTGCCATCGGTACTTTCGCCCCAACTCAATGGCCTCTTTATGTGGCCACTATTCTGGCAAGTTTCGCCCTGAAAATCTTCCTCGTGCCTTACAGCTCGCTTCTTTACAATCAAGCCCGCAAAGACGATGCTCAGTTCATCATTCTAAGGGAAGTGCCGGTCGTTCTGGGGCGGGTTATTCTCTACGGGACGGCTCTCCTTATGTACAATCATTTACCTATTCTTTTCTTGGCTATCGGAATACTCTTCAGCTACTTCTGGTTTCTGGATGGGAGGAAGTTGGTGGCTAGATAGGTTTTTTGCAAAAGTCCTTGTCGGAGAATTTTATTGAGGTATAATTGTGCTATGACGACGGCGGCCAAAATTACGGATTACCTGATTGATAAAAGCCTTAAGGAGGGTAATCCCGTTACAAATAAGAGGCTACAAAAACTCCTGTATTACATTCAGGCTTGGCACCTTGCAATCAACAAAGAACCTCTTTTCAATGATAAAATCGAGGCTTGGATACATGGACCGGCAATAAGGAGCGTCTACGAAACGTATAAAAGTTATATTGCAAAGCCTATTGATAAAGTCCACAATCCTAATATAGCGCAAGAACTGGGTATAGGAACAACAAGATTTATCGATAGAATCGTAAATGCATATTCCAAATACGACACCGCAACTCTTGAGTATATGACTCACGCTGAAGATCCGTGGCAGAAAGCTAGGAAAGGTCTGGAAATCAACGAGAGCTCTAATAATGAGATCACACAAGAAAGCATGCGTGATTACTACTCAGAACGCCTAGTTAATTCAAAGTAAGATGCTGGAACCTCTGCCTACGGAAATACCGGATAGAGACGGTCGTAAAGACATAATCTCGGAAGTTGCGGAGGAAACACTGGCTGGTATCACTCCTCCAGAAGTTGAGCCGTTTGATATCTCATTTACGAATTACAAGGAGGATAAATGTCGAGTTGATGAAATGGACGCAAATAACGCTCGGATCGCGCTCAGAATCGTTAGAAACATCGGTGTCGGTTTCAAGAGTCATAACTACTTTGCGTCGCACTACGGGGGTAGTCGGTTGGTAATAAAACCTGTCTACAATGCTGCTCCCTATGACGATTATTACAAAAAGCTGCCTTCAGAAATACAGGATCTTCAGGAGGTAAAAGAAATTAAATACGTAGATTCGAGAAAAGGCAAGGAAGCTGATTTAAGAATATTCTACTATACGCTGTCCAATATATTTTACATGCTTGCTATTACGGCAAATGCCCACGAGAATCTCGATCACAGTTCGTATCAAAATAAGAAGAATAGAAGATAGGCCGGTCTGGTTAATCTCCATAAGAGCGACACTTCACA
>JBAYFW010000055.1:0-7077 GCA_041667005.1 Minisyncoccota bacterium
GGTAATACCATTATCGTGGTTGAGCATGATGAAGACACCATGTTCGCCTCCGATTATCTTATCGACATCGGTCCCGGGGCCGGCATTCATGGCGGCAAAGTGGTCGTTTCCGGCTATCTTGATGAGCTTCTCACCGCCAAGAAGAATACTTCCAAGTCCCTGACTCTTTCCTATCTGCGCGGGGAAGAAGTAATCCCGTATCTAAGCGGCCGTCGCGAACCAAAAGGTAAAATCTCCATCAAGGGCGGCAAAGTTTTCAATATCAAGAACATGAATGTCGATTTTCCCCTCGGTTGCATGACCGTTATTACCGGCGTTTCCGGTTCCGGCAAGTCTTCTCTCATGTACGAGATCCTCTATCGCAACTTGGCCGCCCGCCTGGAGATGAGGGTTCGTTCCAATGAAATAATTAATTGCTCTTCCTTCATCGGATCGGAATATGTTGGCCGGGTAATTCTCATCGACCAGTCTCCCATCGGCCGGACGCCCCGTTCCAATCCGGCTACCTATACGGGCGCGTGGACCCATATTCGCGACCTCTTTGCTTCGGAGCCGGAAGCTCGAGCTCGTGGTTGGGGACCGGGCCGTTTCTCCTTCAACCGCCCCGGCGGCCGCTGTGAGGCCTGTGAAGGCAACGGCGAGATTGCGGTCGAAATGCATTTCCTGCCTACCGTCTATGTGACCTGCGATGTTTGCAACGGCAAGAGGTTCATGAAAGAAACTTTGGAGATCAAGTACCGCAAGAAGAATATTCATGAAGTTTTGGAATTGACCATCGAGGAAGCTCTGGAATTCTTCAAAGACATTCCGGCCGTGGAAGATCGTCTTCAGACACTTATCGATGTGGGCCTCGGTTATGTCCGCCTAGGCCAAGCGGCCACCACTCTCTCCGGCGGCGAAGCTCAGCGCGTCAAGATCTCTTCCGAACTTTACCGCGCCCATCTCCAGAAGACTATTTATCTCCTCGACGAACCGACGGTCGGTTTGCACTATGAAGATGTTAAGAAGCTTATTGAAATCCTCGCCAAGCTTGTAGCCAAAGGCAATACGGTCGTGGTCATCGAGCACAACCTCGACCTCATCAAGAACGCCGACTATGTTATCGATATCGGTCCCGAAGGTGGCGAACGGGGCGGGGAAATCGTGGCCAAGGGGACGCCCGAGGATGTGGCGAGGTCAGAAAAGAGCTATACGGGGAAGTATTTGAAGAGGGTGTTGAAGGGGAGATAGGGATTCCCGAGGCCTCGCCTCGGGAGGTAAAATTTTTCAAAAATAGGGCTTATTCTCGAGTGGGCAAGATGTTGATATCCCGAGGTCCGACCTAGGGGAAATTTGACTGATCAGATACTGTGGTGATACTCTCATCTTGAATCGTTGAAAATCTGCCAGTTACTATGAATGTGTTAGATATCGTATGTCAGGTAGCGATTAGCGTTCTTGGACTCACGGCGTTGATTCTAGTCTCCAAGAAAAATAAGTGGGGCTTCGTCATTGGCTTGGCTTCACAACCATTTTGGTTCTTCACGACGTTCGTACACGAGCAATGGGGAATATTTGCTCTGAGCGTCGCGTACGCAATTGTCTGGGCCAACGGCATTCGTGTCTGGTTCTCCAAAAAGCCGCTGAACTCCTGATCCGCTTACATGAGGACTCGCCTCAGTAAGCGGGTTTTCTTTTTCCCGAGGCCTCGCCTCGGGGACGGGAAACAAAAAAACCGAGGCCGGAGAGTACGGAACTCCCCGGCCCTATTCCTTGGACGCATTGAAGATCAGCTTCATTGGCCAACCCACGATTTGGATTATTAACCAGACAATTGTGCCGATCAACAATATACATGCGTCTCTAAGCTCGACAAAGATGTAGTAACAAATCTCCGCGAGAGCTTGCCAGATCCGTCTAAGACATTCGAATGTTTTCATAACTCTGACTTGCTTCCCTCCGCCCGTTATCATACTCTTAATCCCATGCAATTCCAATATCTCAAACGCCTCAAGCTTCCAGATAGCCCCGGCGTTTACATCTTCCGCGATTACGCCAAGCGGCCTATTTACATCGGCCGGGCTACTTCGCTTCGCGATCGGACTAGGAGCTATTTCTCGGCTGACCTTATAGAGACTCGCGGTCCGCGAATAGTCGACTTGGTTACCAAGGCCAAAACATTAACCTTTGAAGCCACGGACAGTATTCTCGAAGCCATCATCCTGGAAAGCACTCTCATCAAACGCTACCAGCCCCATTACAATATCGACGACCGCGATGACAAGAGTCACCAATATGTGGTCATAACCGATGAAGACTGGCCGCGGGTTTTCTTAGTCCGGGCTCGCGACTTTGACCAGGCGCGGAGAGAGGGAACTCTGGATTACAAAATCAAAAAATGCTTCGGACCTTTTACCGAATCAGGAACGATCAAGGAAGCATTGAAAATTCTCCGGCATCTTTTTCCCTTTCGCGACAAGAAGGCCAATGATCCGCGACACGAGGCTTTTTACCGGGCAATCGGTCAATCGCCGGAAAAGGAGAACGGCCTGGCCAGAGAACGCTATCTCGAAACGATCAAGCATCTCATCCTTTTCTTTGAAGGTAAAAAGGGAAAGCTGCGGATTGAATTGGAGGAGGAGATGAATGATCTGGCAAATGAAATGCGCTTCGAGGAGGCCGAGGCGCGGAAGAGGCTTATTTACGCCCTGGATCACATCAACGACATTTCACTCATCAAGAGGGAACGCGGTCAAGCGCCATCCGGTTTCCGGATCGAGGCCTATGACATCGCCCATCTCTCCGGCACGAATGTCGTCGGAGTCATGACTGTTTTTGTTAATGGGGAACCGGCCAAAGACCAGTATCGTAAGTTCAAGATCAAGGTTGAAGCCAACAACGACCTAGCCGGCCTAGCCGAAGTTCTTTTCCGGAGGCTTAATCATCCCGAATGGAATTATCCTGATCTTATAGTCGTTGACGGCAACAAGCTTCAATTGGAAACGGCGGAAAATGTTCTAAAGGCCCGCCGGATCAATCTTCCGATTGTGGCTCTGACCAAAGATGCCCATCATAAAGCTTCTGCGATAATAGGTCATGCTGATTTTGCTCAAAAATTTAAGAATGAAATCATTGCCGTCAACGCCGAGGCCCATCGGTTCGCTATCGGGTATCATCGGCAGAGGAGAGGGAAGGGATTTGTCTAAAATCACTTCGCAATTTCAAATTTCAAAATCCAAATTACAAATCAAATCCAAAGCCCAAAGAAACCACACTCTGGTCTGGTTTGAAATTTGTAATTTGGATTTTGAAATTTTCTGTTTTATAATGTCCCCATGTCCTCTCTCACTCGTGTCGGAGTTCTGCGCGGCGGTCCCGGGCCGGAATATATGCTTTCCTTCAATTCCGGGCTAGCTATCATCAATGCTCTGCGCGACCATTATTCGGAGACTTACGAACCTCGAGACATTTTGATTGACCATGAAGGCAACTGGCACATAGACGATGTTGCTATTCTACCGCATGAGCTTCATAGCCAGGTCGACGTTATCTTCAACGCCCTTCGAGGCCCTTATGGTGAAGATGGCCGGATCCAGTCAATCTTCGAAACTTACGGTATTCCATTTACTGGCTCCTCTTCACTCGGTTCAGCCTTGAGCTTGAATAAGTCCCTAGCTAAAAACCTCTTCAAACAAAACGGCCTGAAAAGCCCTTTCTTTAAGGAAATTAGCTCGGAAGAGATTTGTCTGCGGCCCGACAAGTTAACAAAGGAGCTTTTCCAGACCTTACTCTTGCCAGCCATCGTTAAACCCAATAATGCCGGTTCTTCGGTGGCTGTCTCTCTGGTTAGAAATTACAGCGAACTGCCAGAAGCCCTCAAAGAAGCGGCTTTGCATGGAGACAAGGTCCTCATAGAAGAATACCTCGTCGGTAATGAAGCTTCCTGTGCTGTTATCGACGACTTCCGCGGCCAAGAATATTACGTTCTTCCACCCATTGAGATCCGTTCAAAAAAGGGCTTCTTCGGTCATCATGAGAAACAGCAAGGCCAAAACGAGCACCTTATTCCAGCTTCATTTCCCTTGAAAGTTAAAAATGAGTTGGCAGGTCTGGCTACCAAAGTCCATCAGCTTTTCGGCCTGCGCCATTATTCAAAGTCTGACTTCATAATCCATCCGCGCCGAGGAATCTACATTCTTGAAATCGATAGCCTGCCTAGCCTGACCGAAGATTCTCTAATTCCCCAGGCTTTGACAGCCGTCGGCAGCAATCTGCAAGAATTAGTCGGCCATGTTCTAGGGATGGCCATGAGTAAGGGGAGATAAAACAGTCTTTGTCGTGCCTACACCACGAAGTCCCGATGTTTATCGGGACGAAGTAGTGCACTCTGGAGGGATCGAACCTCCGACCTTACGCGTGTGAAGCGTACGCTCTAGCCAACTGAGCTAAGAGTGCTGTGTGTCGGGCTGCCGGGAATCGAACCCGGACCTCACACTCCCGAAGCGTGTATACTACCACTATACTACAGCCCGATAGAGAGTAGATTAGCAAGATTAGCTTGCTATGTCCATTTCTATATTTAGAGGGGCTTGCCACGAGCGAGCCCCCTGTGTGTTACAGGGGGCGAGTCGAGTGGACCATGCCGGACTCGAACCGGCCACCTCACCCATGCCATGGGTGCGCTCTACCAGATGAGCTAATGGCCCAAATCCACTCCGCAAATCCTAGCATAAATTGTTAAATAATCAAAAATGTTCTAAGCTATTAGGGTTCTCGGGCTGTAGTATAGTGGTAGTATACACCCATGGGGTGGGTGCGGTCCGGGTTCGATTCCCGGCAGCCCGACAAGAAGGGCCTATAGTAAAGTGGTATTACGCGTCATTCGCATTGACGAGGCGGGAGTTCGATTCTCCCTAGGTCCACTACTACGCTCGTCCGTAAAGCACGGCCGAGCTTTGTAGTGCAGGCACTTCGACTTGTCCTTCCGAAGCTTTAGCGCAGAAGGAAGCTCCGACCGAAGGGAGGAGAGTAGAGGTGTGAATAACTTCGACCTTGACAGACCTTTTCCTGTTATAATTGAGTCGGTATCACTTATAAATTAATAATAATCAAATAACATGAAGGCTTTACATTGCACTTCTTTTATTCTCTTGGTCATCGGTGGTTTGAACTGGCTTCTAGTCGGTTTCGGCTGGAACTTGGTTGACGCTATCTTCGGAGTCGAGAGCATGGGCTCCAAGATTGTCTACATCATCGTCGGTTTGGCTACTCTAGTGATCATTTTCACTCACAAGAAAACCTGCAAAATGTGCGACAAGTCCGCTCAGATGGGCGCGACAATGTAGCTTTAGCTAAAAAACCGTCCCGATGGACATCGGGACGGTTTTTTAGCAGTTTTACTATTTTTTCTGACAACCGCAGGAACAGGTTCCGTCTTCGTTTTTGTGCTCGTGATTACACTCGGGACAAACTGGATTGGCCATAATAGTGATAAAAATATTAGGCTAATAACGGTCGACCTTTGATCTTGCATTATAGCACCTAAAAAACTTTTGCAAGTCCGATTTATGACATCGGAACTCCTTTTCTGAAAATTTACATAACGAAAAATTTAGGGTAGTATGAGCGAGTTCAGGGCCCGTAGCTCATCTGGTAGAGCGCCGCTTTTGCAAAGCGGAGGCAAGCGGTTCGAGTCCGCTCGGGTCCACTGATCTGTACCCTATAAAATGGACACGAGGTCCAGCTAGGTATTTTTAGTAGTGAAATAGCGAAATTGACAAGTTATGAGTATTTGATACTATAAGGACACAGTTGGCTTCGGCCTTACCCCCGTAAGGGGGAGAATGTTAGCAAAGTCGTCAGAGCAAGTTTCTGGCGGCTTTTCTTATAGTTGTAAAAATGTCCTGTTCCAAAAATCCTATTTTTTCGACGAGACGACGTGTATCAACAACTCGCAATTGGGACAAGTTGGCTCGTGCTGGACTGCCGTCGATAATGCCGACAGCAAGGCGGAGCGGGTGTTCGCGGGCCGACGTGGTAAGCGGAGCTACAAGACAAGCGTCAGATCCAAACCCACGCAATATTATAGCGGGACGAAGAAAGCTAGTTCCCTTACCGTTAAGTTCGCTACCGATATTCAATCCAAATTGACACCACCAAATCTCACGGACTGTGTAGAGGCGTGATTCTTCCCCGTCTGTATGTTTCTTAAGCTCATTCCATCTATTGAAATCCTTGTGAGACAAAAGTTCTCTATTTGTTGCTATCTGATCTTCATCTTTTAACAAAGAAAATCTAATACCATATTCAACCTCGTACTCGCTTTTTTGGATATGATCCTCGGCTTTTTTTACGGCCAATTTCAATGAATCAAAAAGACCGATGGCTTGGATTTCTCCTTCGCTTTCGTAGTCTCTTTCCGAAACATCGTATGTTTCTGGGTAGGTTTCTTTAATTTGAATATAATTATTAGTGCTCACGTGTGAATTATATCATGGCTGTCAAGTGCTAATCTCCAAAAAGTAGCGGTTCATCCGCTATTTTTGTTTCTTAAAATTATTCATCCACACAACACGCAATCCCTCTTGCGTCAACATTGGAAGTGCGCTAAGATCGCGGCATGGCATTAATCACTGAAATGGCCAAGGCTTTGTGGGAAGTTTGGAAGGAAATGTTTGCCATTTTCATGGGCATTTTCCCTCGGGCCGTGAGCTTCGTTTTCTGGATACTCTGCGGCATTATCATCGTCCCCTGCATCTTTATTGCCGGGCAAATTTATCCCAAGTGGCAAGAATGGGGAGAGAACATATAATTATGCTCCCAATTTCATCCAATGGCTTGAGATATGGCCTTTTTCCCTGTAGACTAGGGCCATGATCGCTACAGGCCCGCAAACAGACTCATTAGCTCCACACCCGACCATCTTCGTTGTTTTCGGCATTACCGGCGACTTGGCTGCTCGCAAACTGTTACCAGCCCTTCTTAGCCTTTTCGTCAAAAGACTCTTACCGCCCCGCTTTGCCATTGTCGGCTTCTCGCGGCGCTCCTTCAGCCGGGAAGAGTTCCGTGAACTTATCCGCGGGCAGATCAATATCAAAC
>JBAYFW010000056.1:0-6969 GCA_041667005.1 Minisyncoccota bacterium
CTCGGCCGATTCAGGCCTGAGTCCGGTGCGAATCCTCATGTCGGTAGAATTGGCAAGCTGGAAGAGGTTGCTGAAGAAAGAATTGAGATGGTTTGCACGAGAGAAAAGCTCGAAGGAGTTATTAAGGCTATCAAAGAGGTTCATCCTTATGAGGAAGTTGCTTTGGATATTTATCCTTTGGAGACAATATGACCCAAACTCTCGGCAAACTCAATCTTCTCCCGGTCTCAACCAATCTCCATTTGGTTGCCAAATCTACGGCAACTTTACTGACGTCAATCCCCGAGGTTGATCAGGGTGTAAGTGTTGCGGAAATTGACCCTACTTTTTCCGATACGGCTGCTTTTTGTACGAATTATGGAATTGATCCCGGACAGACAGTCAACTGCGTTATTATCAAAGCTACGCGGGCCGAGAAAACTTGGTATGCCGCCTGTCTTATATTTGGTAATACCCGAGCCGATGTTAATGGTCTAGTGCGGAGGCATCTTGATGCCCGCAAAGCTTCCTTTGCACCTATGGATGAAGCTGTTAATTTGACCGGTATGGAATACGGAGGAATTACCGCCGTCGGTTTGCCGATCGAATGGCCAATCCTTATCGATAAAGCCGTAGCTGAAGCCTCCCAAGTAGTGATTGGTAGCGGCATTCGATCCTCCAAACTCGTTGTTAGTGGAAAGTTTATGGCCAGTCTACCAAACGCCGTGGTCTTGGAGAATTTGGGCGCCAAAAAAGGGTAAGTGCAACTGGATAATAATTGTGTTATTCTCTTTGAAGAAGTGGTTCAGTTCTTCACCTCTTCGTATGTACTTCCGATGTGTGTCGGAAGTTAAACAAAGAAGATAAACCCTATTGAAGTATGCAAGATATTCAAGAGTGGCGCCATAAGCGCAATCTGTGGATTCGGCGTAAGATATTCGGTGGCTACGGAATACTCGACGAGGAAATTCGTCGGGAAAATGTTGCTGCTGTTTACCCACTGCCGGAAGCAGTTCACGGTTCTACGGAACCGATTACGGTCCAAGCGACCTCGTCGCACCAGAGCAACTAGGTTGCTTGCAAGTCAACTATTACACCAAAAAGAATAGAAGACTGAATGTACAAAATCACACAAAATACCAAAAGCACAATGGACATAAACCATCCACAACTGCGGCATCGAAGATGTCGCAGCTTTCTCTTTCCCAGGAAACCCCGCCCGGAGCAAAAGGAAACAGTCCCACATTGAAGGGCGGGGATGAATGGGTCTCCCGACGAAGTGGTCGGTGCACGAGCAGAGAAAGACATGGTAGTCTCTTAACATGAGGATTCAGAATCTCAATCACTCCACCTACCAGCATCAGTACCATATAGTCTGGGGAACAAGGTACAGGAGAAAGATACTCAAACCCTATGTACTCCAAGAACTCAAGAGATCACTCTACGCCACCGTAAAGAAATATCCGACGCTCATGATCGAAGCCCTAAACACCGATGAAGACCACGTCCATCTTCAAATCGAGATACCCCCGAATATCACGGTCTCAGATGCCGTCGGTAGACTTAAGGCGGCCTCAAGCAGACATTTGCGAGAACGATTCAAATTCATCCGTGAGATATACCTAGAACGAGACGGTATCTGGAGCGTCGGGTATTTCTCATCCACAGTCGGCTTAAACGAGACGCAAGTGAGGCGCTACATAGAATGGCAAGGAAAGAAAGATATTCCACAAAAATCTCGGCTGTTTTAGAGAATCCTCATGCCACAAAAGGAAACCCCGGGCGAAGCGAAGCGAGAGCCCGGGGAGGAGGTCATTTATTTCTCGCATTCATATGATGTTATAATCATCCCATGAATTTCGCCTCCGTTTCGAGAAGCAACGATTTCATCAAAACCATTTCATTTGCCCTTATCGCTCTTTTTCTTTTGGTCTGGATTCTGGGTTCTTTCGGTCCGCATTTGATCGCCAATCACAAATGCTACGCCTTCTTCGGCTGTAATGGCGGCTTTTTCGGTTTTGATGCATTTCAGCATTTCCTCTCCGGTCCGATGGACGTGGCCCTTATTATTTGGCTTTCTAGGAAACATGAAAAGGTCAATCTGTTCCAAGAAAAATTCTGGAAAAACTTTTTGATTATTGTCGCTATTGTCGCCCTGGTAGCAGTGCTTTGGGAAATTATCGAATATGGTCACGATGAATTCCGAATGGATGTTCTCGGTCGGAACCTGACCTCGCCAAATCTTCTTGATCAACCCACGAACAGCGATACAATGGGTGACATGACAATGACTTTGGTCGGTGCTTCTCTGGCGGCTGTGGCTTTAAGGCCCCTTATTCCTAAGAAATAAACGAAATCTTGATTAGATTTCTCTAAAATTGCTATAATCAAAATATGGAATGGAATGAAGTAAAATAAATTTTTATGTCCAAAATCTGCGATCATACAAGCGTGGGGATGGTTGTCCGCCAAGGAGACAAAATCCTTCTTATCGAGCGGGCCAAGGGTATCAAGGGCTTTGCTTTGCCGGCCGGCCATGTTGACGGTGACAAAAGTTATGAAGAAGCCGCTCGAAGGGAACTCAAGGAAGAAGTAGGCTTGGAAGCGATAGGGATCAAATTACTGGCCGAAGCCCGCAAGGAAAATCCTTGCCGCCGCGAAGGTGGCAGTTGGCATTATTGGAAGATTTACGCTGTTACAGTTCAGGGCGAACTTGTTCGGAGCCTGGATGAAACCAAGAAAGCTGGTTGGTATTCGCTAGAAGAAATCAAGTTGCTCGGACTTCGGACTAAGAAATATGAAGAAGGAGGAATTGCTGAGGCCGAGTGGAATAATAGTCCGGGTCTGGAACCGGTTATGTATGAGTGGTTTCGGGAACTTAAAATTATTTAATTCAAATATCCCAAATGGCCCAAGAAATAGAAGCTAAGGTTCTGAATATCGATGTAAAAGTGATCGAGAAGAAACTGGCCAAGCTCGGGGCCAAGAAAGAAGGAGATAAATTGTTTTCTTCGATAACTTTCGATTATCCCGGTTTCACTTTGGATAAACAGGGGGGCCTGGATTCGTCTTCGAACGAACGGTTCCAAGAGTATGTTGGCCTATAAGCAACGCCTGGGTATAAAAGATATGGCCAAGGGTTCTAATGATTCGGGAATGGAAGAAGTTGAATTCGAAGCAGGGAACTTCGAAGTGGCGGCTGAATTTCTTCTAAAGATCGGTCTTATTAAGAAATTTTCCCAGGAGAAGAAAAGGACAACCTGGAAAAAAGGTCCGGTTAGCTACGATATCGATACTTGGCCGAAGTTGGAGCCCTATCTCGAAGTTGAAGGACCAGATTGGGAAACTGTGGACGCGGCGATCGTCGAACTCGGTATTGATCTTAAAGATAAAAAGATCTGCTCAACGACCCAGATTTACGAGCTCAATGGAATTCACGATAAAGACTTTTCCATTATGACCTTCAAAGAATTTGTAAAAAGAACTTGAATATTTTGAGCGCGTGCTATTGCGAATTTGGAAAGAGAAAAGAAATCTGAAAAAAGATTTTGGAAAGTTGTCCACTTTTTTGTTAAAAAGTTCTTGTATTTGAAGTAGGTGAGTGTCATACTGATTGCAGTCAATGCAAATTATTTTTGAGCGCAAGCTTGGGTCGAAAAAATATTTTGTACACTTCTTATTATCATCTGCAAGATTCTCTAAACCAAATAATTACCATGGCCAAGAAAGCCAAGAGCCGCTCCAAAGCTAAGAAGACCACCAAGAGAAAGGGTGGCACCAAGAAGCGCAAGACTTCGCGCAAATAGATTTCAAACCCCGCCAACAGGCGGGGTTTTTGTGTCGCGATGTTATTCGCTCAGAACAACCAGTTCAGTTTGTAATTTTTTAGACAAATTCCGAAAGTTTGAAACCGGCCCAGATTCCCAAGATGCCGCCCACAGTATTGCCAATAATTGCCGCAAAAGAAAACATCTCGGCGCCAAAGAGGACCGGCACATAACCGCCGACTGTTCCGCCTACGAAGACTCCGATCCAGGTCAAAGTTTTGCGGCTCATCTCCTCATTATACAATATTTGCAAAGATCTCTTTGGTTGCTACCGTGTTCTCAGCTTTAGCTCTTTTGAAGAGATGGAAGCGCCACCACGAACTTCAAGGCAACTCCGTTGATACAATATCTTTTACCTGAAGGCTTTGGCCCATCATCAAAGACATGGCCAAGGTGGCTGTCACAACGGGCGCAATTTACTTCTACTCTTTTCATGCCAAAACTGCTGTCACCTTGAAAAATAAGATTCTCCTTCGAGAAAGGTTCATAAAAGCTGGGCCATCCGGTGCCAGATTCGAACTTACCATTCGATTTGAAAAGGGGAAGATTACAAGCGGCGCAATGGTAAGTACCCAAACCTTTATTTTCTGTCAATTCGCAAGTAAAAGGTCTCTCCGTGCCTTTTTCCCTCATGACAGCGTATTGTTCGGGACTTAAAATTTTGCGCCAATCTTCATCTGAGCGAATTATTTTTTCCATTTTCATATCGAGCTTGATTATGTTTGGTAATCAGGACCTCAGGTGTTTTTCATTATGGCATGGAATCGTGCTTTAAGCTTTTCCATTTTGGGGCTAATAATAATATCGCAATAGGGAGAGCCAAGATTTTTCGCGTAGTATTCTTGGTGCTCCGCCTCGGCCGGATAGAAAGTTTGGAGGGGTTTAATTTGGGTTACGATTTTCTTCTCTTCTCCCGCGTCTAATTTGGTAATATATTCTTGAGCCACTATTTTCTGTTCTTCGGTAGTATATAAAATGATCGAACGGTATTGGGTGCCGACATCGTGGCCTTGGTGGTTCAAAGTTGTCGGGTCGTGGCTAACAAAGAAGACGGTTAGAATATCGCCCAAAGCGATGATTTGCGGATCATAGTCTATCTTAACAACCTCGGCGTGGCCGGTTTGGTGGCCCGAGACTTCTTCGTAAGTCGGATTAGTCTTGGTTCCGCCGGCGTAGCCGGAAGTAACGGAAAGAACGCCTTTCAAACTGGCGAAAATGACTTCGGTACACCAGAAGCAGCCGCCGCCCAAAACGATAGTTTCTTTTTCATTAAGTGTCATGGAGTAATTTTATCATTCCGGACAAACGTTAAAAAGCTTCAAAATGCTTTTTAAAGATTGTCTATGAGAGCGTAAAACTTTTTAGCCGGGTGAAATACTTCACTTCGCCAAGCCCGGAAAATTTGTTGCAACAAATTTTCCTCATCCTCGGTAATTTTCTGCTGAAAATTACCTGCGGAGACTTGGCGAAATGAAGTATTTCACCCGGCTTTCTCCTACTCGTTCTTTAATTCTAAGAATGTTTCCAAATATGTTAAAATGTTACCTAACACTTCATGAACAAGAAAATTCCGATAGTCAGAGCGGAAGAGATCGTTATTGGTTTCTTAATCTTAGTTTGCGCTATCTCTTGGGCTTTCTTTCTCTTCTGTCGGCAGGAAATCAATAGCAAGAATCCGCCTTATTTCTTGGAAGGTCCGCGGAAACTGGTTACGGTTGAAAGACCGACCCAGGTTTTACCTCCGGAGCGGCATGTCGAGCCCGAACCATACAGCGATCCTCGTTTTCATCCTACTCTTGTTAATACCCACTTAACTTTTGGGACAGCTACGGTGACAGAATCGTCGCCCAAAGTTTTCTCCTACGCTCATGGTACGACGGTGGCGAATGGGAAGTTCTTTATTGGGATGGCGGCTCGAGCGGCTAATCCTTTTCCGGCCAACGAATTGGTAATCTTCAACGATCCAGCTAACTTGTCTAGCCACATTTTGATTACTCTACCTCATGCCGGCGATGTTCAGACGATGGTCGCGAATGAAAAGGCCAAGAAAGTCTATTTCACGATGTCTGGCGAGAACAATCTTGAACTTTATGCTATTGATACCGTTACCTACCGCATAAGCAATCTTGTCAGCACTACTACTATTGATAGTGGTCCGCGGCCGGCGATTGTCACCGATGGCGATTATGTCTACGGCATTACCGATACTGACCCGGCCACAGTTTTCAAAGTTAGTCTCAAAGACGGCTCCTTCACATCCAATAGCCTTGGCAATATTGCCCACGGCCATTCGGCCGCAATCGGCCAGTATGGAAGCACGACTGAACTTTATTTTGGCGGAGGAATGAGCAACGGCTTTCAGAAGGTCTCGGCGGAAGATTTGAAAGTTTTGGCCAAAATCGATGTTGGGCCCTGCTCGGAGTCCGATGATATGCCCTATGCTCCTTTGGATGAGAAAGGTGGTTATGTCTATATCGGCTGTGAAATGGAACCTCGTGGTTACCGGATCAAAACGGAGAATATGTCCGTCAGTCAGTTTACTTTACCGGGTTATTCGCTTGGACTCTTTATCTACGATTCCAACCTTTATAACAGCGCCCAGGACGGTCATATCGATGTTTTTCCAAACCTTGACTTGACCGATCTAAATCGTTTTAAGTTGGAACAATCGCTTAAAGATTTGACGCCCCGTGGTCAAGTTACCCAATTAAATGAATTTCTCTATTCACCGGAGACAGATAGTCTATATTTTACGGCCTGGTGGGGTGTGCAAGGCCTGTATAAAGTTTACATGAACCTCTAAATTGCACAAAAAAATGGTCAATTAGTCAATTGATTTGGGCTATTTTTGCGTGTATCATACAAATATGTCCATATATTCATATGTCCGGAGGCACTCATTCATTGCCTCGGTTCTCATAGTGGTTGTTATCATTATTGGTATTATGGCTGGCCGCACTACCGGTACCAAGACTGATCAAACTCTCAAACCAACGGTCAAAAAAGTCACTTTGGTTCCGGTTACTTCTTTTCGAGAAAACACCGATAGTCTTATCGTTGATGGGACGGTCGAGTCGCGCGGCCAAGCCGATCTGAAGAGTCAGATCTCCGCGCCGGTGGCTGTCCTTCATGGTAAGATCGGCGATCCGGTTTACGCCGGGCA
>JBAYFW010000057.1:0-6458 GCA_041667005.1 Minisyncoccota bacterium
AAGAAATAAGCGTCCAGCTCTGACACGGACTGACCTTTGTTTCTCAAAAGCCAGCGCCAGATCAAGTAAGCTAGGGAGCTTTTATATCCGACTGGTGGTACAGTCATAAATCATTTTGATGAACTATTTTAGACATTTATAACATCAATCTAACAAAGATGCTAGGTAAGGTGGGTATCAATAAAAGTGGTGGCGAGGTAGAGTTTTTGGTGATATGATTCCCCTATGAATACCAAAGAGAAATCTAACATGCTGGCTGTCTCGATTATTATAACCAATGACGAGGGCCAGGTCCTCCTCAGAAAGAGGGTAAAAAGTCCCGATGAAGGGAAGTGGGAATTGTTTGCGAGCTATCCTTACTTGGATGAATTGCCGCTCGAGAAGGCGGTTAAACGCGTATTGAAGGAAAAGGCCGGTATTGATGAAGTTTCATCTTTGCAATTTAGCGGTAAGTTCTATGATGAATCCGGTCGCCACCCCGGCCAGGCTTGTGTACCTCTCATATTTATAGCCAAAGTTGGCAAGGACATTGTTACATCTGAGGATAGAAAATGGTTTTCGCCTTCGGAAATGAAAAATTTGCCCATGGCTTTCGACAATAAGACCAGCTTGGAAGATTTGGGGTTTGTGAAATAGGTTGAAGAACTATAAGTTTAGCTAGAAATTTAGGTTTATTCTTACTCCCGTATCTTCTTCGAAAAATCCATATCATCAGCATACTTGAGAGCCTTTTCATTTATAAAATACCTGACCCGAGCTTGTTCAAAAGACAGATCTGTATCAATAAGACCCAGCTCGTAAGCCAGCTTGTCGGAATTGGCGGGCAAGAGGACGCGGAGATTGAAAAGAGGGACTTTGTGAGGAGTAATTTTGTCCACATGACGGACGATGTTGGTGGTGCAGGTATTGGTGATTGTATTGTAGAATTCCGGCTGCTCTGCCAGATTATTGGCTCGTTTTAGCATATCCAGAAATATGGCGCGGGCTTTGTCTGGAGTGGTCTTGACCGGGTAAACATAGACAAGGTCTTTGCGATAATTGGAACGCAACTTCAGAGCATCCCGCTCATCGGCCATTACATACATAAGCTCATATTTGTTGAAAAGGCCTTTGAAAGGATGATACTTCTCTCCTTGCTCTTTGCGGATCTCGACCGAAATGGCCACAAACTCGTTACTTTCAAATTCAAAGCTCAGGAAAGTGTGGGCCGAACCCGGTATGCCGGAAAAAGGCTCGACGATATACCAGACTTTTTGGAGCTTGCTTAGATCAAAGGTTTTGTCATAGTAGGCGGGAGTATAGTCCGTGGTCGAGGTGTATGAAAAGTTCCGAATATTTTTTATGAAAACCAGATTGTCTTTGATCTCAGCCGTGGCCAGTATTTTCTGGTCTTCATTCCAGTTGCGATCGTTGGATGGCTTCGTAACTAGGCTAACGACAACAAAGAGGGCTGTTATAAGAGCCAAAGCAATTAGGAATAGGTAAAATATTCTCTTTAGCCACATTAGGGATTTCTTCATGATTCAAGTATAGCAGAAAGAGAAAGTCCTTACTTTGGTGGGGCTTTTCTTCGGATCAGCCCCTTTGTTTGTGATACAATTATATAGTTAATTGAGAAATAGACCGATCCAATTTAAATAAAAAGGCCGCCCGGATTGTTTCCGGGCGGGTGAATAGAAGAAATCATTTCTTCAGTCGCATAGCTCTGACAGTATCCAGGCTCGTTGTGGCATTACGCCAGCTGTGTCTCAGGCCGCCGGGTGTGAACTCGGCCTTAATGAAGAGCCGCTCGAAGCCGGCTTGTCCTTGACCAGTTTTGGCGCCGCCGTGGATTTGACGAGTGGTCATGATGGAGAAGCCGTGTCTTTCCAATTCGTCCAAGATTCCCGGCACCAACACTCTCGGCATTTTGATCGGACATTCGCCCGTATCTGTCCCTATATGCATGGGCCGTTCATGTGTATGCACTACCAGGTAAGCCCAAGGCTTGCGGCTCGGATCGAGGATTCGGGCCATCTCCTCGATGGCTTTGGGCCACTGCAGGCACCACTGCAAAGAATTGTTGCAGAGCACCGCGTCTTGGCTGTGATCAGGAAGGGGAATACGCGTCATGTCGGCAGTGACGGGCTTAACGTTGAGAAGCGGTGGCTGCTCAAGCGAGATGACATATTGCTGGGTGGCCGTCATCTCCTTGGCAAAGTCAACGCATGTGAGTATTCCGCCCACGCCGGATCGATTGAAGAATCTGGCTAGGAAGGTCTCGTAAAGTCCCGGTCCACTACCTAAACTTGTGAGCATGAAGTGATTGTCATCTGGAATGTGCATCTTTTCCAAGATGGTTAGCATGGTCGTGAAGTATGCTTCCACAACTTCGATGAGGGCCCAGTGGTCGGCCTGGACTCCCCAAGTGTCTCGCATGAACCGCTCCTGATCGGTCTCTGGATTATAATCAAGATGAGTTTCTGGTAAGCCGTCGCCTGGGTGTCGCTCCCGGAAGCGAACGTGAATCTGACGCAGGACCGAGGCGACGTAGCTCAGGAATTCATCCATGAGAGATGCGATATCGCGACCATAAGTATTATTTCCTGGTCGGCGCTGTAAGGCTGACTTTAGCCTTTGAAGGTCACCTTCGGAGATGTTTCTAAAATCAAAGAACGGATTTTTTGGCATAAAGTACTCTGTGATTCCTTTGCACACTAACACACATAGAATATGTATGTCAAACTATTTTAAGGTCCATTATATATGTCTACAAGTCATGATATAGTTTAAGCATGTCTTCTATTAAATCCATCTGTTTCGACCTCGACGGTGTTTACTTCACGCCCAAAGGCAAAAACTCTTTTCATCAGGCCCTTATTGAAGAATATGGGGCGTCCAAGGAAGTTATTGATGACCTGATGCGCAAGAGTGTCGAAATGGCTAAGCTAGTTCGCGGCCAGATTAGTCCAACAGATTTCTGGAAAAGAGTTCGAGAAATTACGGGCATTAAAGCTACCGATGAGGAGTTGACGGCTCGCTGGGTTCGAGACTATGAAGTAAATCCGGATGTTCAAGCGGTAGTGAGGAAAGTTAAGGCTGCTGGATATAAGACTTGTGTCTGTACCAATAATAACGGCATCCGCTTGCCCATTCTTGTAGAAAGATTCCATTTGCTGGAAGATTTCGACGCCATAGTTTCATCGCATGAAATAGGAGAGACTAAGCCGCACAAGGAAATTTTTCAAGCCCTTCTTGCCAGGTTGAATATAAAGCCGGAGGAATTGATCTATTCTGATGATAATTCAGAAAGGTTGGCCGGTGCCAGTGATCTGGGTATTCAAACTTTTGTTTATGAGAATTTTAAACAGTTCGTGGGGGAGTTGAGAAAAAGAGGGATTACTGTCTAGGGTTGATGCCCCTGATTTGGACACTTTCCAGTAGGAAAGTGCTTTATGGTAGGAGGTGGTAATCGGTCATGTGCAATATTATGGTTTCGTGCTAACTTAAATCCGAAAGGAGGTAGTTCTTTATGGCTGAATCAGAGAGACGAGTCTGTGGCGGTTGCACCGCCTGCTGCAAAACTCACGGCATCTTTACGCTAGTACCGCAAAAGATGCCGGGCAAGTGGTGTCCACACTGCGAAATCGGCAAGAGGTGCCGCATCTATGGCCAGCATCCCAGAGAGTGTCGGGATTTCGCCTGTTCTTGGTTGCTGAACATCGGTGCTGGCGGTCCTGACTATCGTCCAGACAAAACAAGAATCGTTCCGGAACACAAGATTCTTCCGCGAATTGGACTGTCCTTGTGGCTCTTCGAGGTTAGCAATGGTGCACTTGATCTGAAGTTCGTTCGGAAGTGGACTCTTAACAATCTTCGTAAGGGGAATTGCGTGATGCATCTACCCCTAAGAGCTGGTCCAAAGCTGTATTTGCCGCAAAGGATTCAAGATCAGGAGTTTAACTTCGTGATTGAACCGCAAATGCAGACTGTCGAAGTCATCTGGTTTCCGGAATCGGAACTGGCGTTCGCTTGAAAGGGCTGTTCTTCGGGATGGCCTTTTTGTTTTGAGATTTGTCACTGTCCGAGATTTGATGGTAGACTTGGCATCATGAAACTCAAAATCCTTTGAGATTTAAACCAATGACCAACTACATCCTTTTTGACTTCGACGGCGTGATAGTAAACTCATTTTCCGCCGCTTTCGGAGTTCATAAGTTGATCTGTCCTGCCGCAACTGAGGATGATTACAGAAAAGCCTTTGAAGGAAATATTAACGATTGGCAAATGAAAACGGTTAAACATGACGAGCGTTGCCGGCACGATCTGGATTTCTTTGCGGAATATATACCTCGGATGAAGAAGATTGAGCTGGTTGCCGGAATGAGTGAGGTTATCGAGAAACTAAGCAAGTCATATTCTCTCATTGTCATTTCCTCAACTTTGAGCGCTCCGATCGGCGAGCTTCTGGAGAAATACAAGCTAGCAAGCTTCTTCCAAGAAATTATGGGCAACGATGTTCACACGAGCAAGGTCGAGAAAATGAAAATATTCTTTGCCAAGTACAAAACTGATGCTCAACATTGCCTTTTCATAACAGACACCCTTGGCGATATGCGCGAAGGAGCCAAGGTCAATGTGAGCGCTGTTGGTGTCACTTGGGGTTTTCATGATAAGGAGAGGCTTGTTCAGGGAAAGCCGGTCGCGATTGTGGAGAGTCCGGAAGAGTTGGTGGGGGTGGTGGAGAAATATTTCGCGGGGGTAAAATAGAGAAAAAACTCATGGACTATTCCAAAGTCGTGCAGGAAATATTTAGTCAATTTCAAGGACCCAAATTTGCCGTGAGGCTTTGGGATGGGAGGACCCACACTTACGGGAGTGGTGATAAAACAGCTTTTACTCTCGTACTCAATGATGAATGGACGGCTAAGCGGCTTTTAGCTCAGGGATCGCTAGGCTTCGGCGAGTCTTATATGGAAGGGAAGTTGGATGTTGAAGGCGATCTTGAAGCGTATTTGCGGATGCGCCACCAATTCAAAAGAGTCAAACATTCCTGGAGATTGGCTTTGGCCACCTTCCTGGCCCGCCGGAATATTTTGAAGAATAGGAAGGATCAAATTGCTTACCACTATGACATTGGCAATGACTTCTTCTCCTTCATTCTGGATAAGGAGACTATGTCCTACTCGGCTGGCTATTACGAGAATGGTACGGAGAGTTTCGGCCAAGCTCAGCAAAAAAAGATAGCGCTTCTCACCTCCTGGCTTAACCTCAAACCTGGTGAGAGCGTCCTCGATCTTGGTTGCGGCTGGGGAGGTTTCGCCAAATATGCGGCTGAGGAAAGGGGTTTGCGCATAAAGGGATATTCACTTAGTCGGTCTCAGTTGGATTACTGCGTCAAACTCCTGGAGAAAAGTCAGGCCAAAGACAAAGTTTCGCTGGAGTACGCCGATATGCTGGAAAAACTGCCGGGTGAGCAGTTCGATGGGATTATCATGATCGAATCGATCGAGCATGTGGGTGAGAAGAATCTTCCGTCATTTTTCAAATCTTTGAGCCAAGTCCTTAAACCTGGAGGTCCTCTTGTACTGCAATTGACCGGCCGCTATAAGCCCAAGCGGGTTGATAAATGGACGCTCAAGTATGTTTTCCCTGGCGGTTATATTCCGGCCAAGGAAGAACTTCTTAATGCCGCGCAAGAGGCTGGGTTTGCTATTGAAACTTTTCGAGATGATACGCCAGATTATATTCGGACTATAACCGAGTGGATCAAGAATCTGGAGAACAACCGGGTTACAATCGAAAAAATGCACGGCCCGTCATTTTATCGCCTCTGGTATCTCTGGATGCATGGAGCCAAAGTGGCTTTTGAGGAAAATTCCATGAGTCTGTTTCGGATACACTTAAATAAGTCCTAGTTTGTTGGCGAGTCTTTAGGAGTTTTACGATATCGGATCCAAATTAGAACTGCATAAATCGGAATGAAGAATCCAATACCATAAATAATAAAAATGAAACCAAGGATTTGTATGAACGGAATAAGATTTAGAATAACAACAACATTTCTTATGATGATTAGCCCGTAAATCCAGCCATCTAGACCGTTTTTGTTTCTTCCAAATCTCTTAGTAAGGTTAAGATTTTCAAAACGATAGAATTCGACAAATGCCCCTAGAACCAAGATCATTACAATGAGGAAAAAAAATAGACTGTGATCATTTAGGACAAGCAGAGTATCTACTCCAAGAAACAACAGCACTGCAATTACCAAGAAGGTATGATTTGTGCGTGGTATGACTTTTTTCCAAAGACTAGGAGTTTCCTTAGACATTTTTTTTGATTGTCCATATAAGGTTTATTTTAATGCTATAAAAACCTTTAGTCCAGCAGTTACAATTGATGGGTAAGGTCGATTACCAGTTAATTCTAACACATATGGATCATTTACAATCGAAAAGTGAAATATATATCGGGATGGA
>JBAYFW010000058.1:0-6455 GCA_041667005.1 Minisyncoccota bacterium
TCTGAATAACTTTTACAGAGGAAGAACCGACGTCAATGCCAAGCACACTGACTTCCTTTTTGAAAAAAGAGGAAAAGAAAGACATAGCTACATTATAACAGAGTTTCGGGTCAAAGCGCTGCAAATGCAAATAATGCGATGCCAATATACGAATGCATACTAATTATGCAAATGAATCGCAAATCACCAAACTTTTTATATTGGTTTTATTCGTATCAATTGGTATGAATTTGTATATTGGCATCGCACTATTTGTTGTGGTTTACATTTTCCAACAAACAGCTAAGATAAATTACCTGCTCTATCCTTGTCTTTCATCAGTTTTCTCATAAGTTTCGTACTCGACGCTCTCTTCCCTCTTTCTCCGGCCGAAAAAGAGGTTCTTGCCGTTGAACCCGGTAAGATTTTCCAGGTTCTACCTCGAGCCAAGGCTTCACCTGTTCCCGAAGCCTGCTCAATATTTACATATAAAGACGAGCGAGTCAGGAAACTTATTTGGAGTATTAAGTACAAGAAGTCGCCCAAGGCCGTCATTCTAGCCGGACAAGCTCTTTATCGCGTTCTCAATGATTTTTCTAGAGCCGTAAGGCCGATCATCGTCATTCCAATGCCGATTACCAAGAAAAGAAGACGAGAAAGAGGCTTCAATCAATGTGAATTGCTGACCAATCAGATTGAAAAACTTGATCTTGATAAGAGGCTTATCGTCGCTAGAAACGTTCTTTTAAGGAAAGTGCACATTTCCCGCCAAACTTTAAAGGACCGCAGAGAGCGGTTGGAGAGTGTCAAAGATATTTTCTGGGCGGACAGTGAAGCCGTAAAGAAGCTCAACTTGGATTTAGCTAAAAACTATTTGGTTATCGTTATTGATGATGTAGTCACAACAGGAAGCACGATACTTGAAGCGATCCAAACTTTAAGAAAAGCGGGATTGGAGAAAACTTTCGGGTTGTCGGTGGCGCATTGACTGCGTTGTCATTCCCGCGAAGGCGGGAATCTAGGATTAAACCAATTGTGCAATTTTAATAGCTACCGCTTGCAGGCAGAGCATATTCTTCTCCAGGCCCGGAGAAAACTCTGCAGAGTTTTCTCCTTATCCTCGGTCATTTTTTGCTAAAAATGACCTGCGGAGACCTTCCGAAGAACATGCTCTGCCTGCAAGCTCTTACATTAAATAACAATCTTCACAAACCTCCTCTTCCCCACCTTGAGAATTGTTGTAGCTGTAATTTTGAGATTAGGATCGGTCACTTTTTCATCATTCTCCAATCGAACTCCTCCACCATCAATAAGTCGGCGCCATTCGGCTTTGGAAGAAATAACTGCGGCCTTGACTAGAGCATCAGCGATCGAATCATTTCCGGTTAGTTTAATTTCTTGAATATCCTCTGGAAGACCACCTTTGGAAAAAGTCTTCTCAAAAGCTTGAACGGCTCCTTGGGCAACATTTTCTCCGTGGAACCTCTTGACTATATCGAAGGCCACAGCGGCTTTGGCGTCACGAGGACCTTGAGCCATCAGAGCAGCCAAATCATTCATGGGCAAGCGGGTGCAATTCAAAAAAAGCGGCTCGATCATGGGATCGGGCAAAGCCATGATTGCTCCAAATAGATCATTGGCTGGAGCGCCAACGAAAACGCCTGTGCCGTTGGACTTGGACATGAGCTCGCCAGTCTTGGGATTGGCGGTAAGATTAAGAGCAATAACGAATTTCTCTTTGTCTTTGAGTCGTTTCAAAAGAGTCCGGCCGGCCATGGCATTGAAAATCTGATCGGTACCGCAAAGCTCGGCGTCCGTCTCGAGAGCAACGCTGTCATAGCCCTGCATCAAGGGGTACAAGAATTCATGGAGATGAATAGGCGTATTATCTTTCATCCTCTTCTCAAACATATCGCGCTCGAGCATTTGCTGAACAGTAAAGTTGGCGGAAAGAGTGACAACTTCGGCCATCGTGAGCTTAGCCAGCCAAGTCGAATTGTAGACAATCTTGGCCGGATTTTCTTTGTCGTCAAAGGACAGGAGGGGCTTGATCTGATCCATCCAGCCAGCCACGTTCCTCTTAACATCCTCGGCCGTCAATTGTTTGCGGGTGGCGGACTTATCGGAAGGATCGCCGATCTGGGCAGTAAAATCACCGATAAGAAGTGTGACTTCATGGCCAAGTGCGCGCAATTCTTCAAGAAAAATAATATTTTTGGCGTGACCAAGGTGGATAGAGGTAGCCGTTGGATCCATGCCGTAATAGATCTTTAATGGCTCTCCAGAGAGAAGCCTCTTAAGCAATTCCTCCCTCGAAGGCAAAGCTTCGACAAGGGTTCCCCGTTTGAAAATCTCTTCAATCCTAGCCTTATCAGTTATAGTCTTCATCATCCTATTCTAATGTTTTTTGACCAAAATCACAAACCCCGCCATTGAGCGGGGCTGTGAAGATTTTAATTTACTTTTGAAACAATCCGGTACAACTAAACCTTAGGTGTGTTTGAACCTGAAGAAGCGGCTGAATCGGTTGTCTTGGCCGATTCGCTGAAACTATGCCACTTGCCGACGACGAAATAGAGGTAGATCAATTCTAGAATTCCCAAGGTGTTAACGATAAGAAGGATAATGAACCACCAAGGTTCACTCCGCCTGGCGGCATGCCAGAGTGCGTAGCCTTTGAGGACGACAACGATGATCGAAACGATCACCACCAGAATTCCGATCCCCAGAAAAGCCCCGCCGGGAGCAAAACCGACCGGATAACCGTGCCAATTGTTCATCATGATAGTAAATAGAAGTTATTGGTAACGGGGAGATTATAACATGAATCCTAAAGACTTTCCCCACACTTGCCCATAGCCTCAATAACCTTGCCCAACCTCCGGCCCACTTTGGTTATCGTGTAATGAGCTTCATCTTTCTTGATAATCCCCTTGGAAACCAGCCTTTTTAACTTCAAAGAAAGTGTCCGGCTACTGACGGTCACCAAAGAACGTTCCATTTCGGAGAAATGTTTCGGTCCGCCCAAAAGATCCCGGACGATAAGGATCGTCCGGAAGTCCGATAAGAGCAAGGCTGTCTTCGCAATGGGACACTTCTCAGGTGTTTTTTTCATGGTCACAGACTAGCACGCATGTTCTATCGGGTAAAGGACCCGGCAGTTCACAGTCGTGGCAGAATAAGAATATTTGCTTTACAAAGTAAAGTAATAGGCATACCAAGTTTAAGAAGGCTAGGCGGGATAAGAAAGAGCTGTTTGTGGAGATGAAGTAAGAGCGTTTCCAAGCAATTGAACTTATACGGAGCACTTTACATATATTAATATATGTGTTATTTTCAAGCGAGCTTTGTACAACACAATCATATATAGCAAATGAAACGCGCGAAGAAAAAGAGCAGAATTAGCTCGAAATCCAATCACAGAGGTCCGGTCCTAGCACTGGTCATCATGGCCATAATAGCTCTCAGCTACGCAGTTTATCGAAAAATAGACCTTATGCGTAGTGCAGATCGAGAGAAATCGATTCGCTTGATCCTGACCACACTTGATTCGTACTATCAAAGTACGGCAAGCAAAAAAAGTGACACTTGGTGGCTTGAGACGGCTCCCCTTCCGGGGGCAGAATCATTCACTCTCCTGGAGGCTCGAAAAAACAAAATCGAGACAATGATCAGGGAGTCCGAAAGGATTTCCGATCTGACAAAAGTCCTTAGCAGCCGATTCCGATCGGTTGGACTGGGACTGATGGTCAACGGCGAACCCCGTCAACTCAACAAGGTTGGTTCAGTCCCCACGAGCCCAACCAACCGGATTGATATTTGTATCATCCCGAAAGACGGGCCGACGATTCATGGATCGGCTATGCCCTACTGGGACCCGCGACGAGAGTTGCTGATGATACCGGCTATAAACTGCCCGGATCCGATACTCAAGGAGATACTTTTCCATGAGCTGGGTCATGCTTCCAGGCACAATGCCCTTGACGGCAATCCTTACTATCCCCCAACAAGTGAGGCTTACGCCGCCGAGGAAGTCGAAATGCACGAACTTGGAGGACAAATTTTGGATTTTGAAAGCAAAGGGCTCTACCTCAAGCGCATCCGGGAAGTTGTTGTGCGAGCGAAGAATCTCAGAAGTTTTGAGAAAGCGATCGGTCAGCTTAACAGCAAAGACTTGGCATATATCGACGCTCTCTTTGGCTGTACCGACCTGGCGATTCCGAGCTTCCAATTATCTTCTCAGGCCCTCCTCCAGGTCGGCTTCGCTTGGTGCGACGAACATCACCTTGGACCTAAGGAAAAAATTAAGATCTATCAATGGTTCGGACAAAACATCGCTTCCGTTCCACTCAACTAGTGGTCCGGCACTAATTTCAAACCCGCGTCACACAGAAACTCTGCTTCGGCCTGGCTGAAGCAGAGTTTTTTATTTCCCCTCATAAGTCTCCTTAAACTTGGCAATATCAACGGCCTTATCATCACTTCGAAACCTTCCTTCGAAACAAATAAGTCGCCAGCGGCATAAACACTGCCACCAGTCCCAGCGACCAGATGACCGTCATGAGACCATGATTGCCCATGTCCGTTCCGACCATGAGGGCACGCATAGCTTCGATAACATGAGTGACGGGCTGATTCTCGGCAAAATAACGCAGGAAGGTGGGCATTGTTTCCGTGGGCACGAAAGCGGCGCTAGCGAAGGTTAAGGGAAAGACCAGGACGAAACCGAACCATTGGACAGCTTCCACGCTCTTGGCCAAGAGACCAACGACAGCCGAGAGCCAGGAAAATCCCAGTGTAAATAGCACAAGCAATCCGGCGATAAGAAGCCAGTCGGTGAAAGAAGCGACCGGCCGGAATCCCACGAGCAGAGCCACCAAAATCATGACTACTGAGGAAATGAGATTGCGGACCAGGTCGGCCACGACATGGCCCGTCATGACGGCCGAGCTCACGATCGGCAAGGACTTGAGACGGTCGATGATGCCCTTGGAAAGATCGGTGGCCACTGACAAAGAAGTTGTGGTCGCTCCAAAGGCGGCCATCTGGATGAGAATACCGGCCACCAAGAAATTAACATAGCTTGTCCCGCCCGTATCGATGGCTCCGCCGAAAACATAACGGAAAAGAAGCATGAACATGATGGGCTGGAGAAATAGGGAGAGCAACTGATCAAGATTGCGGAAGATATGGCGGAAGCTCCGGCGGATCATAACGGAAGAGTCAGACAATGCCCAATAGAGCCGGGAATGCTTCCGGGTATGCTCGCTTTTGTCTATGGAAAGTAAAGTGTCATTCATAATTTTAATGGGTATGATGGCCGGTAAGTCTCAGAAATACATCATCGAGGGTGGGCTTCTCTATAGACATCGTTTCTATCTCGATGTTCGCCTTCTCGATCAATTCCAAAATCCTTTTGACATCACGGAGGCCCTTATCAACCGGCACGCTGATAAGCTTCTCTTCCCTATTCTCCTTAGCGCCCGGTCCGACCAGAGACATAGTTCTCGTCATATCTTTTTCGTGCTTCAAAAATAGTTCCAGAGTATCGCTGCCCACTTTACTCTTGAGTTCATCAGGCGTGCCCTGGGCGATGATCCGGCCATGATCCAGAACGGCCACTCGGTTGGCCAGCTTATCGGCTTCTTCCAGATATTGGGTCGTAAGTAGGATAGTCACGCCGTCTTTCATCAAGCGCTCGATGACATTCCACATGGCCTGCCTGGCTCGCGGATCGAGACCGGTGGTCGGTTCATCCAGAAAAAGAACGGGTGGCGTGGCCACCAGTGACAAAGCCAGGTCCAATCGTCTTTTCATGCCACCGCTGTAAGTTTTGGACTTGCGATTGGCGGCTTCGAGAAGATCGAACTGTTCCAAGAGAATTTGCGCTCTCTTCTCACTCTCTTTCCGGCCGAGATGATATAGCTCCCCGATCATGACCAAGTTTTCCCGGCCGGTCAGCTGTTCATCAATAGCGGCGTATTGCCCAGTCAACCCAATAAGACTTCGAACTTTCTTTGGATCTTTGAAAACGTCCACACCCTCTATGTAAGCTTCTCCCCCGTTCGCCTTGATCAATGTTGAAAGAATGCGCACGGTCGTGGTCTTGCCGGCCCCGTTGGGTCCAAGCAATGCCAACATCTCCCCTTTGGGTACGACAAAATCGATACCTTCCAAGACCTTGAGGTTCTCAAAAGATTTGAGCAGACCCTTGACTACGATGCCATGTGCGTTTTTATCTTGCATGCCCTATTTATAGCAAAGAGTGGGAAAAAGGACAATTAAGGAAGGGTGAAATGGTGGGTAAAATATTAGGAATCTAGACATATTTGGGTAAAGCTAACCATACCCAATTTTACCCGATCTTACCCATTAATTTTTGGTCTTGGAGATAATAACAGGAATTGGACAAATTACGGAGAAATGTGTATATTATAGGGGTGTCCGTGGGCGCAAGCCTTGTTCGGCAAAAGGAA
>JBAYFW010000059.1:0-6384 GCA_041667005.1 Minisyncoccota bacterium
AACAAACCTAAGAAGGTTAAAAAAACCAAAGAAGAGTCCGATGGTGAAGTTTTGAGCAAGACGGAATCGGAGAAACAAAAGAAGCGAGATGATAAAAATCTGGAACTGGCTTTTGTTTACGAACATTATGAATTAGTCATGGCCCAGGTCAAAGCCTACGATTTTGACGATATGCTGTTGGAACTGATACGGGCAATGGAGAATAATCAGAATTTTAAGTTGATTCTCCAGGAAAATTATCATTACATCTTGGCTGACGAGCATCAAGATGCCAATGCTTCCCAGAATAAGATCTTAGAATTGCTGGCCGACTTCCATGATTCGCCGAACCTCTTTATTGTCGGTGATGATAAGCAAGCCATATACCGTTTCCAAGGCGCTTCGCTTGAAAACTTCCTCTATTTTTCTCGAAAATATAAGGAAGCTCGGGTGATTGATCTCGAGCACAATTACCGTTCTCATCAGGGTATTCTAGACGCTTCGCATAGCTTAATTTCCAAAAACCCCACCATCCCCGGCCGGGATCGGACGAAACTTCTATCGCTTCAAATTGGCTCCAAGCCGATCTTTGTCGATGAATTTGCCACGGTTGAAGAAGAGCTTACATATTTGGCGATGATTCTGGAAAGACTTTTGAAGAAAGGGGAAAAGGCTGAAGAGATCGCTATTCTTTACCGTGAAAACAAGCAAGCGGCCGTTATTGCCGAAGCTTTGAGAGGCCTCGGCTTGCCATTCCGGATTGAGTCGGACCATAACCTCTTAGAAGAACCTGATGTGACCAAGATTGTTCTGCTTTGCCAGGCTATTCATGATCCTTCTAGTAATGAATACTTAAGCCAGGCTCTTCTTCTACCCGAAATGAAATGTGACCCGGCCGCTTTGTCTGAGCTTTTCAATCTGGCCAATAGGGAAGCTCAACCCCTTCATACTTTATTGGAAAGCCTTTCAAATAAATCAAAAGGCAAACAAGCTCTTCCGCTTATCAAAGGCAAATCTTTGAAAGATATCGTCGGTCTAGAAAGACTTGAAGAGATTAGTAACGCCTACAAACAGATATTGGCTTGGTCTAGTCAAGCTCAAGTTCTGTCTTTCCCACAATTTCTCCAAGCCCTTATACAAGAAACCGGACTGGCTGCCACTTTGGTAGCCGCCCCTGATTCTCTAGAGCGGCTGGCCTGTCTTGAAGCTTTCTTCGACCAAGTAGTCAAAGCGGCTAATTCCCGGAAGACTTTTTATCTTCGGGACTTTATAGATTATATTAAAATCGTTTCCAGTCATGGGCTGTCGGCCAAGCGCGGCTATACCGATCATGTTAGCGGGATAAGGCTGATGACAGCCCACCGGGCCAAGGGCTTGGAATTCAACCACGTCTTCATCGTCCGGGCCAATGACGGTCTTTGGGGCAACCGGAGCCATCGTAATCTCTTTAACATTCCGATCATTGAACATGCTCGCGATGCCGGGCGGATCGAAGATGAGCGCCGGCTTTTCTATGTGGCTATGACTCGGGCTCGCGAGTCGGTTAATATCTCCTATGCTCGCTCGGATGGCGAGAAAGAGCTCCTGCCCAGCCAATTCATGACCGAGATCGATCCGGCTTTGATTTCTTTCGGCCGGCCTTTCGTAGCCGAGCGTCTGGAGATTTTCAAGAAGAAGATGGTCAGTCCTTCGCCCGGCCGCACCCTCTCTATTCTTGACGTCAGTTTTGTTAAGTCCAAATTCTTGGCTCAGCCATTCTCGGTTACCCATCTTAATAATTATCTCGAGTGCCCCTGGCGCTATTTCTTCGTTAACCTGATCCGCTTGCCCCAGGCCCCGACCAAACATCAGATGTACGGGACGGCTATCCACGCCACTTTGCGGACTTTCTTTGAAGCTTATAAAGTTGAAGCGGATTTGAGCCTGAAGAAGTTCCTGGAAATTTTTAAGTTTAACCTCGATCGTCAGCCTCTTTCGGTTCTTGACCGCAGGGAATCACTTGCCAAAGGCAAGGCGGCTCTGGAAGGTTATTACGAAGAATACAATAGCTCTTGGGGTCGGCACCTTCTTACTGAATACGCGGTCAAGGGTGTGGAGATGAAGTCTTTCCCCGGCCTCCAATTGACTGGCAAGATCGATAAGATTGAATTTATGGACGAGCGTAATGTTATCGTCACCGATTTCAAGACTGCCAAACCGAAGTCGCGAAACGAGATTGAAGGTAAGACGAAAACGGCTGATGGTAATTACTTGCGCCAGCTGGTCTTTTACAGAATGCTTCTTGATGACCAAGATGCTTTTCAAATGAAATACGGCGAGATTGATTTCATTGAGCCGAATGAGCGGGGGATTTATAAGAAGGAAAGATTCGAGATCGGCGTTACCGAAGTTGAAGCCCTGAAAGAAGTTATTAAGAAAACTGCGGAGGAGATTACAACCTTGGCTTTTCTTGATTCAACTTGCTCGGATAAGGAGTGTTCGTTTTGCAAGTTAGGGAAAATTTTGCAGTTAAGTTCAGTTAAAAATGAGGCGATTAATGTTAAAGATTGAATTAGCGGGGCAAGTTACGCTCCGCCTCCCAGCATCAACTTCTAGTGATTCAATAAACTCTCGATAAGACCAGTGATGAAAGCTTTGGGCATAGCGCCGCTAACAGTCACGAATCTTTTGTCGGGACTGACGGAAATAATGTCGGAAGAGACTTTATATTGAAGAAGGGCTCGCTCAACATAGTCGACGGCGGTGGGATTGATGGAGTTGTCGAGAATGAAGAAGCTGGTCGGTGTTCCGGTCACACCGGCATTGACACCGCTAGTGAAGTCAGCCGTGACTTGGTTCTTGGTTTGGCCGGAAGAAAGACAAGCATCGAAAGCTGATTGGTCTAAACCGACGCTTCTAGCCAGACCGGAAAGGAGATTCTGGTCAAGACCCTTGGGCGTGGCGCCTGTTACTGAAGGGGTCGTCTCATAAAGAATCTTTTCATATTTCCAGAAGGTGTCATTACCGCCAAGTTTGGCAGCGCATTCCATTGCCTGGGATTCATGGCCGGCATTAGGGTGAAGGACGTTGCCATCGGCATCTGGAGTATCCAAAGGGTAGCTCCGATAGACCCAGGCGACCTTGCCGCCTGGTCCGTAAGAGTTCATAATATCTACCATTGTGGTATTGAAGGTTTTACAGAAAGGGCAGGAAGGGTCGGAGTATTCAACGATCTTCAAAGGAGCATTGGGGTTGCCAAGAATATGGTCATCTGATGTGACGGGCTCAAGATTAACGGCAGGCCCGGTGGCGCTGGCGCTATTTGCAACATTGGCGACGAGTGGGCTCGAGGCCGGCTTGTTAACATAGATGACGGCTACAGCAATGAGGGCTCCGGCAATGATAATGGCTCCTGGAATATTAATGGCACTTGATCGGTTTTCCATAGATGTTGTGGTTATGGAAGAAGTATAACATGGGAGGACAGAGATCGTTAAGGTTTGACTTTTTTTGACTAGATTGCGCGTCTACAATTAAAGTTGTATATTTTGGCTAGATAGTCTACGAAGTAAACCCGAACAAAAAGGAATATTATGCCGATTTTAGAGTCGGTCGTGGATCATGCGAGGTGGACCCGTATGGCTGGTATTATGGTCAGGAACCTGGCCTTGATCTTGCAGACTAGGATGATCGAAAAGGATGAAATTAACCCGGACATTCTCAAGGATGTTCTGGAATATTTTATACTCATTGGCCAAATCTACGGATGGTGTCCACCGGATAATCCGGAGACAAGCATATATGTACATACGGAAGCTGTTGCGGCACTGAAGAAGACGGTGGATCAAATCCAGGGAATCGAAATTCCGGAGCGTTTCCGTAAGTACTACGACTTTGTCCAAACACTTACCACGCCGAGGTTTCTCGTCGATCATGAGTTTGAAACGGCTCAAAGTTTGATGATCTTCTTTACCTATCTTGGTCCGGATACTGATCCGGCAATGTATGACAAGGTCATGTGTTTGTTAGATTGAGACCGGAAGACGAAATATGCGAAGGGTGCCGAAAATGCTCGGCACCCGTTATGTTTTAATGGCTGTTTTTAATCAAACTTATCTCGAAGTAAAAAACTTAAATCAGAAAGGCAGCGTAAAAGTCATGGCGCTCGACTCGGGAATTTCCCATGAAGAAGTGTCGAGCTTGATTTCCTTAATGGCCCCCAAGTCTTTATATTTGAGCTTATTGTTGGCTATGGCGTAATCGTAAAGTTCTTTGGTCAGACGGACGTCCTCAATGCAGTAGGAAATAAGTTTGTCTATCTCGCCCTTCTGCCACCAGACCACCGCTTCGGCTCCGTCAGCGGTCTTGTTGCGTCCCAGGGTAGCTTCGCCAACGGTGTCGAGCTTGAGGCGTCGACCAAAAACTTTTTGGACTTCTTTCATCAGGTCGAGACTTTTGACCTTGGAAAGATCGCCGGAATAATATTTGTTAAGGAGGGGAATATCGAAATGATCGCCGTTCCAAGTAATGATCATATCCGACTGTTCGAGAATAGCCCAAAGCTTATTGAAATCCTTTTCTAAGAAACTCGAATACTGGTCGGTTGAGGAATCGTGAATGCAAACGACCGAGATATCGAGATCGGCGGGATTGTTGGAGCCGACATCGCTAAAAAAGTTTTTGGTTTCAAGGTCGAGCGTGATTTTGCGCATGGGTTCCATTGTAGAAGAGTTCGGTTAAAACCGCAATATTTGGCCATCCTATCTTGCGCTATTTTTGGTTACCATATAAAATAAGCCCTATGAAGACACGGGTTCTGATTAATGTCCGGTTGTTTTTTGCGAAAAAATGAAGCATATATTATTGATATGGACAAGTCTCCTACTTTTTTCCGCTCTGTTTTTTTTCATGCCGCACTTTGTATCGGCGGCGACACTTTTTTCCGATGACTTTGACGACAATTCCATAGACGCGGAGAAATGGACGGAAGCCGATCCTGACAGTCGGATAGCCGAAACCGGTGGGAAGATAGTCTTGAGCGGCTCCACGGCATCCACTACCGCTTTGATCTCCACTCAAACTTTCGGTCGAGTGGCTAACCTGACCATGATCGCGACCGTCAGGCATACTCTGCCGTATGTTCTTTACGGGTTTAAGGATTCAAGCGCCGATTATCGGGCGGCGAACTTTAGACACGCCATCTATTTTGGGCCGGGCGCGCAAATAATCCCGTACGAGAATGGGGCAACTAGAACATCGCTTCTCGCCTCGTCGGTATACAGCAATAACACCGACTATCGGATAGCGCTTATTCTCAAGGAATACGGAGCCGACTATTATATTCAAGGCGGCGCTTTCGGAACATTCGGTTCGGACGACTGGTCGCTTATCTATTCGTCAAATTGCATCACGGTTTGTTCAACTGATACCGATTTGCGCGTCGGTTTTGCCGGTACCACGGCTTTTACCACGGCGGTAATGTCAATGGATAATTTTTCCGTGGTTGATAACGGACTGGACGCGACACACCATGCTTTTGAATTCAGTAGTTTGATGGTCAATAACCCGACGGCCAATTCCGTCACTTTGGTCGCCAAGACCAGCACCACTTCCGACATCACGGTCAATTACGGTTTGACGGATTTATACGGCAGTACGGCGGTTTCCAGCGATCAGAAAATTCACAAAGTATCGTTGTCCGGATTGTCCGGTGATACGACCTATCACTATCAAATCGTCGCCGTGGATCAGACCGGTTCCGGCCGGATTGCCACTTCAACCGATTCAACCTTCAAGACCCAGTCGACATCCGGTAACAAAAATTTCAATTTTACGGTCGTTTCCGACAATCAAGGCAGTAATCCGTCCACGACCGCCAGTCTGATCAGCTCGCTCGATCATAGTTTTATCCTGCATCCCGGAGACAATGTTCATGTGGACAATGAAACAACCCAAGCCGGCTGGTCGCACAGTTGGGATAAGGATTGGGCCTATTATTTCAAAAATATAACCAAGAATATCCCGTCCTATTATGCTCAGGGCAATCACGATACCATCGGCTATTCCCATACCGTGGACTACGCGGCGACTCTGGCCGCCGCCCGAGCGGAGATGGCTATGCCGGCCGTTGACGGGGCCGAGGAATTCTACTACTCGTTTGATTATGAAAATATGCATGTTGCTGTTCTGGATACATCCTTGGCACTTTTTGGCGCCACCCAACAAGCCTGGCTTGAAAGCGATCTGGCGGCGACGACCAAAAAATGGAAGGTCATCATGATGCACGTGCCGGGCAACATCAAGACCGGCGTATATAGCATTTCTTCCGTAGCCGATAAAAACGCCCTGCATAGTCTGGCCGTGGAATACGGCGTCCAGGTTATTCTAAGCGGGCATTCGCATGTCTATCATCGATGGGTCAAAGAC
>JBAYFW010000060.1:0-6325 GCA_041667005.1 Minisyncoccota bacterium
CAGGTCATTCTCTCGATCTTTTCATTTCTTTTGGTTGTTCTGACTCTCTTGGCAGCTTTTGGCAAAGCCGGTTGGATTGGTGATTCGACTTTCATTATTCTCTACAAACTCTTCGGCATCGGCTACTTTCTTATTCCCATGATGTTCGCCATGCTCGGTATCGCTTTTCTTCAAGGACTTAAGAAACAATTCCAAATTTCCAAAGCTATCGGTGCTTTACTATTCCTTCTTTCTGGCCTAGGTATCATCCACGTAGCTTATGCCGGTGCTAGTGGCATCATTGGTCGCTGGATCGCCGGCCCGATGATCAAATTTGTCGATATGTGGGCAACCTCGGCGATCCTCATCGCCCTTTTCATTATTTCGATAATTATGACTTTCAACCTTTACTTTACTTTGGCCGACCTAGCTTTCTGGCGTAAAGAAGAAATAGATGAAAATGAAAAAGAAAATAAGCCGGGCAAAAAGAATACCGGGATTGATGAGAGCGAGGAAGCCTATGTTAACAAAGCTGTAGCGGGAGTGGAGAAAGGCGAAGGATCCGGTCAAAGCGCTTTCGAGAAAGCCAAAGCCGAAGCTGAGAAGAACAAACCACCAGAAAAGAAAAAACGTGATTCTATCGATTTCGGTGAGATTGACGAAAGTGCTTTCGCCACATCTCTGGTTATTCCTCATCTTTTACCATTTACCCCGCCACCTTTGACCCTTCTCGAGAAAGACCGCGGCAAACCAGAAACTGGCGACATCAAAGCTAACGCCAACATTATCAAACGCACTCTCCAAAACTTCGGCATCACGGTCGAGATGGATGAAATCTCGATCGGCCCTTCAGTTACTCGCTACGCCCTGAAACCGGCCGAAGGTGTCAAACTCTCACGAATCGTCGGACTCAATAATGACTTGGCTTTGGCTTTGGCCGCCCATCCGATCAGGATCGAAGCCCCGATCCCGGGTAAATCTTTGGTCGGCATTGAAGTACCCAATACCGCCAAAACAACGGTCGGTCTAGCAACCCTCCTCGGTGCCTCCGAATATCAAGATTCAGAAAAGCCGCTCCTCATGTCTCTCGGCAAGGATATTACAGGCCACGCCCATTTCAGCAACCTGGCCAAAGCTCCTCATATGCTTATCGCCGGTGCCACCGGTTCCGGCAAATCCGTAACTATTCACGCTCTTATCACTTCCCTCCTCTACCGCAATTCACCGGAAAACCTTAAATTCATCATGATCGACCCCAAGCGTGTCGAGCTCACGATGTACAACAAAATTCCACACCTCTTAACTCCGGTTATTACAGATCCCAAGAAAGCCATCCTAGCCTTGAAATGGAGCGCCAAAGAAATGAGCCGCCGCTATGATGTTCTTGAGAAAAGCGCCTCGAGAGACATCGATTCGTACCACAAGGCCGTCCTCGGTCCAGCTGTCGAGAAATACAAGAAGGACTTGGCTCTCGACCCGGACATTACGCCGGTCTTGCCAGAAACAATGCCTTATATCGTCATTGTAATCGATGAATTGGCCGACATCATGCAAACTTACCCGCGCGAATTGGAATCAGCCATTGTCCGCTTGGCTCAGATGAGTCGAGCAGTTGGTATCCATTTGGTCATTTCTACCCAGCGGCCTAGCGTTAATGTCATTACCGGACTCATCAAGGCCAACATTCCAAGCCGGATCGCCCTCCAAGTCGCTTCCCAGATCGATTCCCGGACGATTATCGACCAAATGGGCGCCGAGAAACTCCTCGGAGCCGGCGACATGCTTTACTTGGGCGGCGAAATGTCCAAACCGGTTCGTCTCCAGTCAGCTTACATTTCCGAATCCGAAGTCAAAAGAGTAGTCAAACATCTTGTCGAGACTTACAAAGATGAGATCATGAACGAGATTAACCTGACACCGACTGAAGCCGGAGCCAGCGCCGCCTTCGACTCGATGATGAGCAACGATTCCCTAGACGAAGATGACGACCTCTATGAATCGGCCCGCGAAGCCGTTACAGCCGCAGGCAAGGCTTCAACTTCTTATATTCAAAGAAAGCTCGGCATCGGCTATTCCCGAGCCGCCAAGCTCATGGATATGCTCGAAGAACACGGAGTAATCGGCCCAGCCAATGGTTCCAAGCCTCGTGAAGTTGTTGGCTTAGGAGCCGGAGTCGAGGAGATCAGACCCAACCCTGGAGAAATTTTACCGCCAGTTGCCCCCGAGACTACAACCTCATAAAGAGTTTACAATTTACAGTGATAAGTTTACAGTTGTCTAGTATTCTCTCCATGTCCTTCTCCCGCACCAACAACATAAACTTGCTTCGCTGGCTGGGAATTTCCTTACTGGTCCTTTTCATTATCGGTTACACCATTTCCCGCAGTCTGAATTATTTCAAAGGACCAGAGATCCTTATTGATTGGCCGGCAAATGGGGCCACGGCCACAACTTCAACTATTGTCATTTCCGGCCAAGCCGTCAGACTTAGTAGCCTTTTTTTGAACGGCAATCCCCTCTCTATGAACGAACAGGGTTTATGGTCCCAAAAAGTCTTAGTTTTCAGAGGTATAAACCGAATAACTCTCTCAGCCAAAGACCAATTTGGTCGCAGCATTTCCAAAGAACTGGACCTCGTCTCATTGCAGGATAAGTGATATTATAGCCTCACCTGCATTATAAGAATTAACAGAAAATCCATGTCTCTAAAGAAAAACAAAACCAAACAGGAAACTAAGAACGAGTCTCCCCTCATCGAGAATGAAAACCTTTCGAACGAAAGCGATGTGTCGAATGAGAAAATTTCGCCCGTAACAAATAAGAAATCCTCGGACGGCATCCGCGACGCCATGGACGCCATCCGCGCCAAATTCGGCGAAGATTCCATTATGAAGCTTGGCGAGAAGCCCAAGGTTAACATTAACGCCATTCCGACCGGCTCCCTCGGCCTCGACTGGGCCCTCGGTATCGGCGGTGTTCCTCGTGGTCGCATTATCGAAATTTTCGGCCCGGAATCTTCCGGCAAGACCACTCTGGCCCTCCATATTGTGGCCGAAGCCCAGAAGCTGGGCGGCGTTTGCGCCTATATCGACGCCGAGCATGCCATGGATCCCGAATACTCCAAGAAGCTGGGGGTCAAGATCGACGACCTGCTCATCTCCCAGCCCGACACAGGCGAACAAGCCTTGGAGATCGTCGACAGCCTCATCCGGACCAATAAAATGGATGTAGTCGTCATCGACTCAGTGGCCGCACTCACGCCCCGAGCCGAAATCGAAGGCGACATGGGCGCTTTCCATGTCGGTACCCAAGCCCGCCTCATGTCCCAAGCCTTGCGCAAACTGACGGCTATTGTGGCCAAGTCCAAAGCCACGGTCATTTTCATCAACCAGATCCGCATGCAGATCGGCGTGATGTTCGGTAATCCCGAGACGACCCCGGGAGGCAAAGCTCTCAAATTCTATTCTTCCGTTCGCCTGGACATCCGCCGGATCGCCCAGATCAAGAAAGGCGAAGAGATCATGGGTGGCCGCATCCGCGTCAAGGTCGTCAAGAACAAGGTGGCCGCCCCCTTCAAGCAGACTGAATTCGACTTGATGTACAACGAAGGCATTTCCCAAGAAGGCGAAATCATCGCCCTCGGTGAAAAGTACGCCCTTCTCCAGAAGTCCGGCTCCTCCTACGCCTTTGGCGAAACCAAGCTCGGCCGCGGCTACGACGCCACAAGACAATTCCTACGAGAAAATCCCAAAATCAAAGACGATATCCTGAAGCAGATTAGGGCCAAGTTGAACGAGCAGGTCTAACAATCCAATAATGGGCAAGCAACGGATTATCTGTCGCATAATCCGCTGTTTTGCTACATTGACAGCGTATATACAGGATATATACTGTTATTATCATGAAAACTTCGAAAGTCATACTCAACATGAACACTCTACTCAAAAAAGCGGTTATGAAAAAGACGAAAGAAGAGGGCTGGACTCTGAGTGCCTTCCTCAACTTTGCCGCCCGCGAATATGTCAGCGGCAATCTCAAAGCCACTATTCTTGATCGCGATCTTGAAGAAGCTCGCGAGGACATCAGAAAAGGCCGGTATATAACTCTCGAAGAATACGAAAAAAAGCTTGATGCGAAGCTACGAAAGGCGCACAAGAAATAACTCTCAAAAATATGCAGGTCAAAATCTTATACAAAGCCGAAAGATGGCTTGACGATGCGCCTTTGGAGCTCCAGGATCGCATAAGAGAAAAGTTAAAATTCTATTCTTCCCAGATCAACCCAATATCCTTCGGCGGTAAATTAACAGATAGAGAAGGATACAAATTTCGCGTCGGTAATTATCGAGTCATTTGTGTCATTAAAGACGGGATCATGTATGTAAGCAAGATCGAGAGAAGAGATAAGGCTTATGATTGATGATAAAAACCCTCTGTATTAGCTTATATTAAATAATTACAAGCAATAATCTAACTACATATATGAAAACATACACTTATGTGGCAACTATAAAATCAGCAAAAGAAGGCGGTTATACTGCCATGTTCCCAACACTTCCAGGCTGCATTACCGAAGGTGACACTATCGAAGAGGTTATCTATATGGCCAAGGACGCTTTGGCGGGCTATCTTGAAACCAGAAAAGACTTAGGCTGGCCAATTCCAAAGGAAAAAAGTTCCCTTCTTAAGAAAGCTTCAACTTTCTATTTACCTATCAGTGTTAATGTCAAATAATCTCCCTATAAATAATAAACCCCCAAAAGCCGGATTGCTTAAGGGGGTACACATAACGCTTGTGCAGTATTTTTCTTACCGCACTTGGCGGAGCTCGCGGACAAAACTGCTCACACTTTCTTCCAGAGTTATGGCACCAACACCTTTGGTGCTTAACCCGCTCTCGAGAATATTGGTTTCGGCCATCGCCAGAGTGACCAACGTTCCCTGGTAGGTTGAGGTGGCAGAATGGAGAGCATAGCACCCGTGCGGCAGATGGCCTGGCCTGCAGAGTTCAACCTGAGCGTGGGCTCTGGCTTCAGTCTGGGAAAGACTCTCCGTTTTATCCTGGCCACCTGTCAACATAAGACACCAGACCAGAACCTCCTCATCTTGGAGATTCATAGCCTCCTCCAGGGCGCAGGCCATTTCAGACCATTGGGCCAAGATTTTCGTCATAACCTCGCTACTGATCGCCTTGCCGGAACTGGTGAATGGCGTAATCGCACACCGTGTTTTATTTAACATACAATCTCCACCATACGTTGTTTGCTTAATCTATCTCCTAACGAGAAATTTTACCCTTTCAGATCGAGATTGGGTTTTTCTCAAGGTCCTAAACTACTGGGTGTAGTATATCACCTTTCACTCTATTTGTCAATAATGCTTTTTTTCCCATTTCCCTATAGAATGCCCACACTACTTGCTAAGGCCTATTTTTGCCTTTTGCTTGTCCTTCGTAGCTCGACCGAAGGGAGAGCGAAGTAGGAACTTTTTATTTTTAACTTTTGCCTTTAATTCCCATGTCCCTACTCGAATACAACGAAATAACCGAGAAGAAATACATCGTTCTCGAGGGCGCACCATACGAAGTGATCTCTTCGCATGTCTTCCGCAAACAGCAGAGGAAGCCGGTGAACGCCACCAAGCTCAAGAATCTCCTCACGGGCAAGGTTACCGAGTACTCCTTCCACCAGTCCGAGAAAGTCGAGGAAGCGGAGATTGAGGAAAAGGAGGTCAAATATCTCTACACCAACCGCGGAGAACACTGGTTCTGCGACCCCGAGGATCCAAAGAACCGATTCACTCTTTCTGACGCGATCGCCGGAGATGTCATCAAGTGGACCAAGACGAATACCATTCTCGAAGGTATCACCTTCGAAGATAAGGTGATCGGCATCCGCCCACCGATCAAGGTAGTGCTCAAAGTGACCGAATGCGCTCCCGCAGTACGTGGAGACACCTCGGGCAATGCACTCAAGACCGTTGTCGTTGAAACTGGCGCAAAGGTGAACGTTCCAATGTTCATCAATGAAGGCGATACGATCGAAATCAATACTGAATCGGGCGACTATACAAACCGCGTAGAAAAAGCTTAGCAAAACCATATATTTGTGCGACCTTGCCCTCACTTCAACAGTTGACTCGTTCACCATAGAACACCTATGGCTCACTAGAGTTCAACTGTCTCCAGTGAGAGCAATCTCATCCCAAATCTATGGTTTTTTAATCGAAATATTTTGACGCACTTGCCACTGCTTCGGCAAGCGACTCGCTCACCGTATCACACATACGGCTCGCTAGAGTGCGAAGCGATGAAGAAAATGTGTAACATTTTCCGCTGAGCAAGGCGG
>JBAYFW010000061.1:0-6323 GCA_041667005.1 Minisyncoccota bacterium
GATGGATATTGGAGCCGCGTCAAAAATCTTTTGAGCGCGCATCGCGGAAAAAGCAAGGAAAGAATCAGAAAGATTGCAACGGAAATATTACGAAAACAGACTGCTTAAAAGGGCATTAGACCAAAATATTTGAATAAAAAAGAATCGCCGCGTCCCATCTGTGACAATGGGGCGCGGCAACTTCGCAATTCAGGTCGGAAACGTTTCTTTTTCCAGCCCGTGCAGGAAATCCATCAAACAGTCCAGACCCTCGAAATCGAGAAACTTTATCATTCCCGGACTGGGTGTGCTGCCGAAGGTTACGTGCCAGGTGAGACCGGCCTCGCGGTCGGCATGTCTACCTCGCATCTCTATCAAGTGATCGGAGACACGTTGAAAGGCGGCTAGTTTTTTTACAGGCTCTTGGCGGTAGAGACGAGTCCTGATCCGCTGAATCTCGATCTCTGTTTGGAACCAGAGCCGTTTGCGTATAAGGTACTCCCAGAGCGACCATGGCTCGGGAAAGTCGTAATCCCCGAGCAGCTCGATGGATTGTGGCGCCTCATGTCCTGCGAGGATTCGCCATGAATAGTAACATTCCTTGGGAATGGGTAAATTCGGCACAGTCTCATCAATCCATTCCAAGAACATTCTGTGGCAGACTTCTGCCCCGCGAGTCCAGCCGGGTATCGGTTTGATCCGCGGCTTAGGTTGTTCAAAATCCATAATCTGCCCTACATTAGAGCATTACTTGCATGTTTGTGCAAGCAGAGGCCTCTCCTCTACAACTCGAGGGCGACTAAAACCCAACCGTTCTCACCCGATCAGTGGGCTTCTTGCTGCTTTCTTCGACAGCGGCATTGAAGGCGTTTTGGATTTTGGTTAGCTCGGCTGATTTGTCGGCTTGGTCATGCTTCATTCTTTCAACATCTTTCTTGAGCTTATCGGCATCGCGCTCAAGGCGGACTGTTTCCGTCCGGGCTTTCTGGACTTCCGTCTTAAGTTGTTGAATCTCTATTTCCTTTTGCTTGATCGAGATTTCTTTCTCTTTGATCTGATTTTCTAATTCGGTTTTTTTGGTAGTAGTTGCCGTATATTGGTTTTCGGCATCGCGAAGATCGGCCGTCTCTTTCTGGATTTCCCTTTTGAGAGTTTCGATCGTAAGCGTAAGCTGGCTGGTTTGGGTCATAAAAGTTATTTAAATGATATTAATAGGCATATTGTACCACCAAATTATCCCAACTTGGTAATGTCCCGTCCATAGAACAAATCCAGCGTCCACTCGAAGGCGATCCGGAGGCGCTTCCTATTACTGGCAAATTTGAAGAGGTAGATCGTTCTCCAGATCCACCATGACAGCCGGCCGTAAATATTAAATGAGTAGATTCTGCCAACGGCATACCAGCGACCCAGAGAGACTAAGCTGCCTTTGGAATGAAAATGAAAGTCTTGTAAAGGCATATTTTCAATTGAGGCCAGGATGTTGGCCGCTACAACCTTGGCTTCGCTGACTGCAGCTTGAGCCAGCATGGGTACAAAACTGGCTTTGGCACCTGGAATTACCGATGTATAAGAGTCGCTATAGGCGGCAATGTCGCCAAGAAGAAAGATTTCCGGGTGATCCGGCAGACGTAAATGCGAATCGGTTACAATCCGGGAACCAGCCATGACAGGGTTAAAATCAAAAGCCGGTAAAGTGGGAGCTACTCCCGCCGCCCAGATGATCATTTGAGCCTTAAATTCTCCACCACTTTTCGTTCTGAGGCTTCCAGGCATAACTGATTCAACCGTTGTCGCGACTTTGATCTCAATCCCTTTATTTTCCAATCGAGCCCTTGCGGCAACACGCAGATTTGGTGGAAACTGCTCCAATATTTCCTGGCCGGCGTGAATAAGAATAACTTTAATAGCACATTGACCTGTTTCGCCTTGGTTGGGCTTGCAAGAAGCTTTCATAATGTCACCTGCAAATTCGACAATCTCAGCCGCTAGTTCAACGCCTGTCGCCCCGCCGCCTACGACGATAAATGTCAAAAGTTCTTGTCTTTTGGTCAAATCAGATTCATGGTCGGACTTTTCAATGTTATCAATTATTTTCCTCCTAATAACCAAAGCGTCCGTGAGAGTCTTCAAAGGCAAAGTATTCTCTTTGGCGCCAGTAATACCGTAATAGTTGGTTTCGGCACCTGTTGAGACAACTAGGTAGTCGTAACTCTCTTGAAAACTATTATCATTGCACTTGATTGTAACCTCTTTTTCCTTTGACTTAACTTCTATTCCTTGACCTTCGATAATTCTGACGACTTGCGATCCAAAAATATCCTGAAGCGGCTCGCTAACGCTCATGGGACCCAAAGAGCCGGTGGCCACTTCGTGAAGAAGCGGGGTGAAAAGGAAGTAATTGGTTTTGTTGACGATAGTTATCTCAATCTGGCCGCTTTTGGCCGCCTCAACAAGGTTCTTGGCTACATAAACGCCGCCGAAGCCGGCGCCGAGAATAAGAATGTGAGGTTTGTGGATTGAGTCTGACATTATTTCTGTGTCATTCCCGCGAAGGCGGGAATCCAGTGTCTAAAGAATACCGTCATTTTATGATCCTGGATTCCCGCCTTAGTTTATCCTCGGCATTCGCCGAGGACGGTAAATGACACGACGAATGATTTACTCTACTAGACTAGTAGATTGGTTCTCTTCTTTTCCCTCCCCAAGAGCACTCGTTGCCAAAGCCATCATAGCCAAACCGATATCGCGGATGCCGACGCCGTTAAAGCCGACATCGATGACGATCGAAACCAAATGCAAGAAAACTAGGATAGAGACAACGCGCGTCCATTTGTTGAGAACCAGGAGCAAGGCCAAGATAATCTCGACTATGCCGTTTATATAAACAAAAACCGTGGCACTAATACCTAGGCTAATAATCCAGCTGGGGATAAGGCCTGTCCAAGGAGCGGGATCGAGAAGCTGGTTTGATCCGAACCAGACCAAGACGAAAGCCAGGCCGAAACGAAGAATATAAGGAGCGGAGGATGGATTCAATAGTTTTTTCATGATTGAAATAATTAGGCGGATAATTATGGTTTAAGAGAACCAATCTTGAAACTGGCCAAAGCGGCCGCCGGCTTGTCTTGTCCGCCGTGTTTGCCGTTGAAGGCAACCGAACCGTCCTTGCCGCAAATATATAATATCGCCTCACGACCGCCGGGATGATCGGCCACCCAGCTCGTAAGATCGTAAACACTGCCGTTAACGGTTGTCCAACAATCGGCCGCTGTGGCATGCTTGACAACTTCGGTCAAAGTTAGAGCCGGCCAGTGAACTATAAGAGATCTGGATTGCAGACCGGTGGCTGGTGTGGTCGTAGAATTGCTCGACAGGGTGGCTTGCTTGGCCGGAGGGGCCTCGCGATAGCCGTTATAAGCAATGCCGGCCGCGACTAGGATAACTATGATGCCAATGATGGTTGTTTTTTTCATTTGGTTAATGGGTTAGTAAATACATTTTAACATTATTACTGAAGAGAAAATATGGACAATATGACTTTTTCGGCGTAGAGTCTCGTGAGAACAGTTCATATAATATGAAAAAACAACTTTGGGGCCCCGCCGACGGCTTCAAAGTCGTCAACGGGGTCATGTATTTGTCACCGGAGCAGCCTGAAAAAAACCTGCTCTGTCGCCTGGCTCAGGAATTGCCCAAGCAAGCCTGGTATCGGAAGATCCAGAAAAAGCACTACAAACCTCCATTCATCCAAGCGTACCTGCGAGGGCTGGAAATGCTTAACATCCTTGTTCGGGAGATTTCATTTCCTGACAAGAATGTTTGGCCAACACGCGAAGATCCATACGCCAGCCTTAACAGGAATTTGGAACCGGACTGGCTTTGCAAATTGCCGGACGAGGCTCAGGCTTTCATCCGACGAGCTTACGCCACGGGTGAAGGGACTGATCCGAGGGCCATATCCCCCAACATCTCGTTGCTAGGTTTTGGATACCTCATACCCGATTGCGGCTTGTCGGAAGACGCGGTAAAAGTCTTTCGACTGGCCCGACTGATGGGTATCCGACAGCTGAGTTTCCTTCACGATCCGGTCTCGGACGAGACTACGATCGGCTCAGGTGTCTTCAACCATACGAGGTATTGCCATTCATTGGATACCTATGCCTTGGCCGGCCTCATTGCTCATATCTTGGAGCTTGACCCGAGACTCTTGAATACCCTGCTCACGGCTGCAATTAGCCATGACGCTCTAACACCGGCCGGTGGCGACTCGGTCAAACTGATCGATCCGGAAGCCTTCGACGAGGATATCAATTACCCCAAACTCCTGGTTGGAAAAGATTGGGAGGAATATAGGGAGCGTTACGGAATAGACCGTGACCTGCTAGTCGAAACAATCCTCGGTCGTGGTCTCCTCGGACAGATCCTTGATCTTTCCGACAAGTGCGCCTATCTGGCCAGGGATATTCACTACTACGCCAACTGGTCGTACAGTCGCGGTGGCGATCAGGCCGAAGAGTTCGGTGAGGTCATGTACTTGGCTGGCCATCACCCCGATCTGTGTGCGCTTTGGCAGCATCTTTCCCATGAAAATGGGAGACTGGTGATCGAAGATCCGGAAGCCTTAACCCGCTTCCTCCGGGCTCGGGCCGGCATGTTCCGATCCTTGTACTACAATCCCCATAGCCGTTTTTTCGAGTATATGCTCGGAAAAGGGGTTGTCAATCACCTCTATCGGACCGGCAGGGTGACTAGAAGGGATCTTCTCACACGGACTGATGCCTGGCTTGAAGAGATGATGAATCAGGAGCTGGAAACACAATACCTCCTGACCTCTGCGAGCTCCATTAGTGGCGCCTGGATTGAGACCTTTCCAGATCAGGAGCAAGCGAAAAAACGAGCCGCCGAGCTAGCCTCCGATCCTCGGGTGATCGTGATTGCCGACACGTTCCATGTTCATACTAGTGACGGAACGCGAAACTTTCAAGTCAGGCACGGCGGCCAAGTTATGCCATATGCTGAGGCTCGGCCGGAACAGGTTAAACTCCTGAAAGAACTCATGTCCTTTCCTGCGTTTACTAGCGTATTCGTTGTTCCGGCGAATAAATTGCACCTTTCGGCGCTCTCAGTGCGGCGCCTAAAAAGAATGCTTGAAACAAACTAGACCCGACTATTATTGTCGGGTCTCGCCTTTTTATAACGCCTTATGAAGGGCTGCCTCTCGGTCGGCTTTGGTATCGGTTTCGACAACTTGAACGCCGATTTTCCTTTGTAAGCAACGGAAAATCTGTTCGCCCAATTCCCGATCGATGGGATCAAGGATAATGTTTGTTTCATTCCGCTCGTCTATCTCCTCGTGACCGGCCGAATCGATGATTATCCTTGAGAGACCGAAAAAACGGTACATAATACTCCGGACAATGTTAATGTCCTGCATTTGGCGAAAAGGAATGGAAACTGCTTCCAAATTGAAAATTCCGCGCTTGAGTTTGAGGTTAAATTCCTCGATAGTGATGGTGTAGTTGATATAGGTTAACTGAGCCACCACGTAGCCAATAATGAAAAGGATGAAAGCTAGGACGAAAAGTCCGCTAACTAGCCACTCGATCATTTTGGAAGCGGAAAAGTAAGTGCTTTCTGGCGAAATACCTAGGAATATAGAAGTGTTCAAACCTTGCTCAAGGTAGCTTCCAAAGATAATGATGGTGTAGGCCACAATCAGAATTGCAAAAGCCGGAGCGATTTTACGCAAGAATATTAGGACAAAAGCTTTGCTACCCAAGCGCTGTTCCTGGTCCAGAGATTTCATTTTATGCGTCTATATTAGCAATAAATGGTTTTTTCCACCATAACGGTTATGCACCAACGATTGTAGTGCGGCGTACTTAATGCAAGGGACAATGTCGCGTCCTCGCATTACTCCTAATAAGCTCAAATATTGAATATGAATACCAAAAAATATCTTGGTGGTTTAGCAATAGTAGTGGCCTTTGTTGGCTTAAGCGCTTTACCGGCTTTAGCTCAAACGAATAATACCGGCCCTAACAGTCAAAACCGGGCTAGTTGGCAGCAAAATGGTCGCTCGGGACCCATGATGGGCTCTGGAAAAGATAATAAAGGCACAATGATGGGTCGTGGAATAGGCGGTCCAATTGTTTTCGGACAAGTTACAGCTATTAGCGGTAACACAATTACTGTTCTGGGTCGAAGTGGTACCATGATGACTCCTAATGTTGCTTCGACAACTTATACGGTTGACGCGACTAATTCCAAAGTGACCAAGTACAATGATTCAAGTACGGTCTCTGCTATTGTTGTTGGCGATACTATTGTCGCTCAAGGCA
>JBAYFW010000062.1:0-6214 GCA_041667005.1 Minisyncoccota bacterium
CATGTTTCAACGCGCCGTGACGATTGCGGCAGTCAATTTCGTAGTATCCAAGTACAGTATACAAGAGTCGCAAATCACAAAAAACCCTTATCCACAGTTATTGCTTGCAGGTTTTTATCGGTATCACAACTGATCTATTCTTTGCATTACAATCTCGGCGGCCTTTTCGAAAGGATTATTGCCGGGTGTAATGACTGGCGGATTGATATCTGGAAAGAGATCCTTAATTTGCAAAGGCTGACCGAAAGTGACGATAACTTTGTGTTTGCCCGTCCAGATGGAAAGAAGAGACATGTCCTCGAGGCCGTGGATGGAAACCGGCAGAATAGGAGCTTGAGTGGCGTAGGCCAGAAAGCCGACTCCGCCGCGGGCTTTGGGGATTTTCATGGGCTTTTGTTTGCCGCGAGGGAAGATGCAGATACTCTTGCCTTTTTGGGCGAAATCAAGATGGTGGCGCAAGGCCTGGGCATAGTCTCGCAAACCGCTGTACATGGGATAAGCGCCCATCAGACGGAAGAAAGTCCCGCCGTAGACCAGGCGCTGCCAGCCGCTTTGAGCATAGTAATCCTTGCCCATTGAGGCGAAGATGAGGGGGATGTGTTTGGAGAAAAAAGGAAAGCAGGCTGAGATAAGGATAGGGTCAAGCTGGTTCTTATGATCGCTGGCAATGATCATATTGCGAGGAATCTTGGCTATATTCTCCCGGCCGCGTATTTCCAAGCCAGCGAACAATGTTAAGGCCAAACGGACCGGTCCCCAGGAGAGATGTTGGAATACGGTCGGCATGAACCTGTCCGGATCAAAAATCATATGCACAAGTATAGTTGAATAATAGCTCTCCTCATAGTATCATTGGCTCATATAATAACAGATCCCCAAGGATCTACTAATTTTATGAATACATCAGTTGCTTTGTTCTTCGTCAGTAATATTGTGGCAACAGTCATTCTTGGCTTGAAGTTTACTACTCGGAAAGATCGAGTTTTCCGAACTTTCGGGGCCGCACTTCTCCTTGACGCTGTGGCTTTTGCTGTTTGGACGATCGGTTATATTTATCCTAGCGCTTTCTTGACCTGTATCACTATTGGGGCCGTTGTCTTCCTGATCTCGCTCGTAGTCTTCTTCTATACCTCTTTGCTATCAGAATCAGCCGGCAGCCGGCTCTGGTTCACGATCCTCGGTATAGTGGTCGTTATCGCCATCTTTACCGTCGGACATTATTCCCCGGCTTACGCTTTCATTTCCCCTGAAGGCTTTATGTTCTTCAATTTGACGCCTTTTGTCCAATTGCTCTACGTCTTTGCTCTTCTGCTTGCCGCAGTTCCGACCATGAACCTGATCGCTTCCAAGTTCCAAAGACCCTACTCGGCTTTGGTTAGATACGGCTTTATCTTCGAAGTTGCCGGCGGCATCATGCTTATTACCAGTATCAATACCGTGGCTCTGAACACTGCCGGCTGGATTATTGCTATCGTCTATCTGATTCTTTGGATCACTCTTCTTTTCAACCGCCAGGCCTGGTCCGGTACCAATTAGTCTCTAAATAAATTTTCTGCTTAATTTCACTTAGGTCTGCCGAGCTCTTCGCTTATGAAAGCTATTCTAACTGGAATTACCGGAAATTTGGGATTCGAACTATCTTCATATCTTCTAGCCAAAGGTATGGAGATAGTTCCTTGCTTGCGGCCCGGTCACAGAGATTTCCTTTCTTCTTTGCCGTCCGCTTTTGATACGCTTATCGAGTCAGATCTAGTTACTCAAGATTTGGAATTTTCCGGCCAAGTCAACGCCATTATCCATTGTGCCGGTATTGTTCATTTTCAGAAAGCTGCTAACCAAAATGCTTTGATGATGGAGAAAGTGATCAAACTGGCCAAGAAGCTGGCTGTGCCGGTTTATTATATAAGTACAGCTTTCGCTTACCGACCAGCTGGGGCTCTCAAGTTTAATAATGCCTACGAATTAGACAAATACAATTCCGAGCAGCTACTCATAGACTCCCATGTGCCTCAGGCCATATTCCGTCCCTCGGTTTTGACCGGTCATACCCGGACTGGTGCTATTCGAAATTTTAGCGGCTACTATCAGATTGTCCGGGCATTCTTAACTGCTATTGGCGCTGCTCAGTCTAAAGGCAAATCCCTCCGTTTTCCGATTATGGGCGGAGTTTCTGATGTTCTTCCGGTTGATCAGGCCGCTTCTTATATCGGACAAGCAATCCTCGAGAGGTGTCTGGAAAAACTCTTCATTACCAACCCGGAGCCGCCAAGCTCGAATTGGACTTTGGAGGAAACTCTCAATTTCTTTGGCCTTCGAGACAAGATTGAGCTTCTCCACCTTTCTTTTGAAGAATATGACAACTTGGATCTTTCCCCGGAAGAAGCCGGTCTTTCTAAGTTCGCCAAGCATTTTAACCCTTATTGGTCTAGAAAAGAGATTTTCCCTGAGACTATTGTTCAGAAAAATTTGGTTAATCATGAATATATGCGCCGGGTTTTGACCTTTTATCGAGATTCGCCAACTATCTATGATCATAAAAAATGAAATCAACTATAGCCAATGCTGGGAAGACCCTGAAGTTCTCCTCCAGGCTCTTTGTATAAAACCTGACGATCGGGTTTTGTCTATTACTTCGGGGGGCGACAATTCGCTGGCTTTACTTCTAGTTGGAGCCGAGAAGATTGATTCCATAGATTTGAATCCTGCCCAGAATTATCTCTTAGAATTAAAAATGAAAGCACTAAGTGGACTATCGTATCCGGAGTATTTGGAACTTCTTGGGGTGACTGATTCAAAAAACAGGGGAAAATTGTTTGAAAAAATTAAGGCAAATTTGACCAAGGAATCTCGAGCCTGGTGGGCTGTTCACCAAGATCTCATTGAGCTTGGCCTCATAAATTGCGGCCGTTTTGAGCGCTTCACCCTCTTTTTTGCCCGCCGGATTCTGCCATATATCCACTCGAAACAGACTATTCGAGAGTTTTTGTCTTGCCAGACTCTTGAGGAGCAAAGGAGTTTCTATGAAGGCCGCTGGAATTCACTGCGCTGGCGTTGGCTTTTCAAATTTGTTTCTAACCGCCTGGTTTTGAGAATGTTTGCCCGCCAGAAAAGTTTATTTAAACACGGTGATTTGCGGGCCGTTGCCTCAATCTATATGAAAAGATTAGAGAAGCATCTTAGGACGGTGCCGCTCAAAGGCAATTTCTTCTTGGAATATCGGCTAAAGGGAAAATATGGCAGGGACCTGCCGCCCTACCTGAAGGCGGAAGGCTATGATAAGTTGTTAGTGCTTTTGAGTGCGACTAAAAATCCTATCAAAATTGTGAAGAGCGATATTTTGAGCTATCTCAAAGACCAAGAAGATGAGACCTTTTCCAAATATAATTTGTCTGACATCTTCGAAGGTTTGTCACTCGCGGAGAATACAGAGGTTTGGAAAGAAATAATGAGAACAGCTAAACCTGGCGCCATTGTCCTTTATTGGAATAACCTCGTTCCTCGGACTTATCCGCCACAGTTCTCGGCCGATTTTCAAACTGATGAGATTCGACTTACTGCACTCCGAGCCCAAGACCGGATCTTTTTCTATGATAGGCTCTATGTGCATACTATAATCAAATAAGATGAGCAGAAACGTTGATCCTATTTTTAAAAGACTATACGCATATCAAAAGGAGCGTTTTCCGGTTGGACTCTTGATTATAAGCTTCATGCCGGCTATTTTAAGTTCGGGAGTGATCGTTTCTAAGACCGTCTTGGCTAGCCACGTTATTCTCTCTCTTGTCGCATCTTTGGCTTATCTTTTGCATATCCGGATCATCGATGAACACCGCGATTTTGAACATGACAGCCTTCATCACAAAAACCGGGCTTTGCAAACCGGATTGATATCGAAAAGGGAGCTCTCATCTCTCAATTATCTTGCCGTAGCAGTTTTTCTTATCTGTGCCCTCCTGACCAACCGGACGGCTTTTATTGTAGCGTTGATGGCGCTTATTTATTCTGAGTTAGCGCGCAAAGAATTCTTTGCCAGAGAAAAGTTAAGAAGACGCTTTTTTCTTTACAATTCTGTCAACTTGGTTCAAATGCTTTTACTTCAGATTTTCGTTTACTCTAGTTTTGCTCCTCAAATTCCTCTTACTTCTTTGGTCCTAGCCCACTTCTTATTCACGGCGATCGGAACCCTTGTATTCGAATTTATCCGCAAGCTCAAAATTCCTGGACAAGATGGCACCGGCGCGGATACATATACTTGGCATTTAGGATTCAAGAAATCCCTGCAGATATACCTTTTCCTAGCTCTTATCAATGTCGTTCTTTTTTACGGAGTCGGTCTGATTATATTAAGGTGTTCCTATAGCTTGGCCATCCTCGCTCTGAGCGCGATCTTTCTTCTTATTGTAACGGTTTTGAATCATTGGAAGAAAAAAAGCAAAGAAAGCGATCAAATTATGCAAGCCACTTTTCTTCTCCTTTACGTCCTTTTTAATTTAATAATCTACTATGTCAGTCGCTAATCCTTATAATAAGGGCGGCAAAGCCCAAAGTCTTCAAAGATTAAGCGAAGCCGGCTTTAGAGTGCCACCATTCTTCCTTTGTGACTCTACTTGGTCGCGAGAAGATATTTTGAATAAGATAAAAAGTGATTTGAGGAAAAGTAATTTCTTTGCGGTTCGATCTTCGGCAGAAGGGGAGGATTCGGCTCAAAAATCTTTTGCCGGTCACTTTTACTCAGCCGTGGCGATCAAGAAAGGGCAAGTCTATGATGAGGTAAAAAAAGTTTGCGCTTCGTTCAAGGGCTTGACCGGATCAGTTATTATTCAGGAATTTATAGCCAGTGATTCGGCCGGAGTGATGTTCTCCGAAGTGGAAGGAGGTAAGGTTGTTATTAACTCTACGCTTGGCATGTGTTTCCCCGTGGTCAATGGCCAAGCCTGCGATGAATACATTTGTCACAAAAATGGCCGAATCGTTAGCAAGACCGTTCAAGATAAGAGTGCCGCTTTCTTTAGAGAAGGAGTCATCAGTACTGAGAATACAAAGAAAGAATCATTGAATTCTGAGGAAATAAGTGAACTGACCGATCTGGCCCAGCGAATTCAAAAACTCTTTAGATCGCCCCAGGATATAGAATGGTGTTTCAAAGAGAACAAGCTCTACGTTCTCCAATCGCGTCCGATCACCCGGAGTTTCAAAATTGGCGAGGAGGAGTATTTCGATAGTGCCAACATTGCCGAAAGTTATTCGGGAATTGTTTTGCCTTTGACCTGTACTTTTGCCCGGATGGTCTATGAAAGAGTTTACAAAGATCTCTTGGCTATGTCGGGTGTTTCTCGGAAGAAAATTGAAAGGTACTCGATGATTTTCGAGAATCTCCTAGGATTTTTCTATGGCCGGATGTATTACAACATGAACAATTGGTACCATCTGGCAGAATTTGTGCCCGGCTACGAGCGCAACAAAAAGAATTTTGAGGGCATGATAACCAGTAATATTAGAGAAGAGGTTCAGAAAGCCATTAAACCTTCACTTGGCCTGACCGTGGCTTATCCATTTATTGTTGCCCTCAAACTCTTGACCTATGGTTTTGCGACCAGACTTTTTAAATGGAGAGTAAACAAGTATTTGCGGGAACTGCGCCAAAAAGATTTTGGCTCGCTTTCGTATGCTGAATGCATAAAGCTTTTCCACAAAATCAATGAGAAACTTCTGAACAAATGGTATGTGACATTGGAAAATGACTTCTTCGTTATGACTTATCTGGGCCTTCTTAAGAAGCTTCTTAAGGAAGAAGATATTCAGAAAGCTATTGTCTTTGAAAGCAAGGCCACAGAGCAAGTTAAGGCCATAGCTGATCTCTCTGCCAAGATCTATGAAGATCAAAGTCTTTGGGCTAGCGTGCAATCTAGAAACATTAATGATTTTCAGGTCAAAATTAAGGGTCGCCTAGACATGAACACCTCGCTTCAAGAGTATTTGAGTTCTTTTGGCGGCCGCTTTGCTAATGAACTAAAACTAGAATCAATCGGCGTAGATGAAGATGTGGGGAAGCTTCTGGATGTTCTCAAAGCCTATCATGATCATCAGCCACGGGCGGCTTTAAAGCCTCAGAAATTGAATATTTCCTTTGCCAGAAATACCATTGTTCAACTGATCTTGTGGAAATTTCGGAAATACGCTTCGCGACGAGAAGAGTTTCGTCTTTTACGCTCCA